>SKXF01000224.1 GCA_007128555.1 Clostridia bacterium
CAGGTGAATTGGAGGAAGGTTGGACTCTTTGTCGCCCTGACCTACCTGGTCAGTTGGGCCGGATTCTACATCTACCTCAGGCAGGGGGGGGTCTGGGGAGATTCGATGCTGGTCGCCATCCTCTACATGTTCGTCCCCCTTGCTGCAGCTGTTGCTGTGCAGAAGTTAATGTATCGACAGCCCATCATCCAACCCCTGGGGATCTCCTTCCGGCTCAACCGGTGGTTCCTTGTAGCCATCATCCTCCCAGTGATCCTGGTTTCACTGTCGGTCGCCGCCAGCGTGCTCGTTCCCGGAGTGAACGTGTCCACCTCTGTCGAGTCAATTCTCGAGAGGTCCGACTACACCCCGGAACAGATGGCCCAACTGAGGGGACTATTTGAGACAACCGCCATTCACCCCCTCTGGCGGGGCCTGCTCGCGGGTGTCGTGGCGGGATTCACCGTCAATGCCGTCGCGGCCTTCGGCGAGGAGCTGGGGTGGCGAGGATTGATGCTGGCCGAACTCAAGCCCCTGGGCTTCTGGAAAGCGTCGCTGGTCATCGGCTTCATCTGGGGACTGTGGCACCTGCCCGCCATCCTCCAGGGCCATAACTACCCGGAGAACCCCGTGGTAGGCGTCTTCATGATGATTCTATTCACAACCCTCCTGTCACCCGCATTTACCTATGTAACGTTGAAGGCCAACTCGGTGCTGGCCGCAGCAGTTTTCCATGGAGTGATCAACGGCCTGGCAGGGTTGTCCCTCATGGTCATCGCAGGGGGGTCAGACCTGACCGTCGGCCTGGCCGGCCTCGCGGGACTCTCCGTCCTGGCAGTCCTTAACGTGCTGATCTGGGTGGCAGGAGACGTCGGCGGGCTTCAAAGGGAACAGATGGGCACGCCAGTGTGAATCTGGGAAGTTTCCACCGTTCACGCTCGGATCATCGCTTTGGGATAGCGTGGTCGTCGCCAGCGGTACCTGATCCTACCCTGCATGATCCGGATCAACCACCGGGGCCTCCGAGTCACCCTTCGTGCTCGGAGGCCCCCACATTCCAACTACGAGCGTCTCACGCTAGATAGTGTCTGAACCACGCCGCCGTACGCTCCATCCTGTCCACCTGGTTCTGCGGCTTTGCAAGGCCATGGGGTTCTCCCGGATAACGGACAAGGACACTCTCTTTCCCCTGGCGCTTCAAAGCCGTGAAGACCTCCTCCGACTGGGACACGGGACAGCGGAGATCATCTGCACCGTGAAGCAGAAGCAGCGGCGTCGTGACCTCGCCCATGTGTCGCACCGAGGAGTGAGCCAGAAGGGTGTCGGGATCCTCCCAGGGCGTTGCCCCCGTCGAAAACTCGGTGAAGCCAAAGCCCACGTCACTGGTACCGTACATGCTGTACTGGTCGCTGACACAGGCTCCGCCCACAGCCGCCCCAAATCGGTCGGTCTGGGTGACGATCCAGCAGGTCATGAACCCGCCGTAACTCCACCCCGTTACACCGAGGCGGTCACCGTCGATAATCCCCATCTCAATACCATGATCGACACCTGCCATCAGGTCCTCGTAGTCCTTGCCCCCCCAGTCTTCGACCACGGCCAGGCTGAACCTGGCACCGTAGCCGGAGCTGCCCCTGGGGTTGAGATACATCACCGCAAAGCCCTCACCGATGAGATGCTGAAACTGCAGCGAGAAGCCATACCCATACATCCCACTGGGGCCACCGTGAACAGCCAACACCGTGGGATGACGCTGTCCCCTGGAGGCGCCCGGTGGACGCATCAACCAGCCCTCGATCTCCCACCCGTCTGCACCCGAAAAGACGATGCGCTCCGGTTCTGCCAGGAGAAACTCCCCGGCCGCGGGCGCATTCAGGTTCGTCAACGGGTCCTCGCATCCGTCGGAATCCAGGACGAAGACCTCGTCCGGCTCCGTCGGCCCGCCCGCCAGGTAGGACAACGTACCGTCCCGTGCCAGGCTGGGAGAAGCCACGACCCTTCTCTGGCCAGGCGTCACACGCTCAGGCACGGACGTCCCCTTCGCAGCCACCCGGTACACGTGGCTTCCGCCCTCGCTCGCAACGGTGGTGTAGATGGCGCGACCGTCCGGGGACCACAGTACCGGAAAGACAGCACCGCCCCGGGCCCTGACCTCAGACCCGGCCTCCATGCCGACCCTGCGATCGAGGGAGCCGGTGAGGTTGCGGGCGGAGTCCCAGGAAAGCGGAAAGGTCTCCGGGTCAAAATCCAGGGTGAAAAGGTCATAGGGCGAGGAAACCCAATCGAAGAAGTTCTCGAACCCGATGAAGGCCAGCACCTCACCGTCGGGCGACAGGCGAGGGTTGTGGACGGGATAGTCCTCCCGGAGAACACGCACTCCCTCGCCGGTATCCACGTCGAATACCCACAGGTGACGGACCCACACCGGGTCGCTGTCGGGAAGATCCCGATTGGCCGTACAGATCAGGTACCGCCCGTCCGGCGACCACGACGGTGAATCGTGATTATACCTGCCGTCGGTCACCTGGTTCGTCTCGGCCCTGTCCCCGTGGCCGGTCACCTCGGCATTGACGGTGAACAGGTGCCGGAACCGATTGCCCCAATACCCGAGTCCGTCCTGGCGATGATGGAGGGTGCTGACCACCACCGGGGCTTCCTCATCGTCGTCCGGATCCCGATCTATGGAAGAGCCTTTCGGGGCCCCGGGATAAAGCTCATCTGCGGGTTGCATATGGACGCGGGCGACAAAGGCAATCCTGCTGGAGTCAGCCGACCACTCGGGCGCCGACAGAGGTTCCTCCTCGGTGGCCACCTGCCCGGCTTCCCCTCCCCTGGGATCGATGATGTGGATCTGTTTCTTCCCGGTCCTGTCAGACAGAAAGGCCAGGCGCGACCCATCGGGGGACCACCGTGGCGAGAGATTGGTCGTTCCGCCGGTGGTGAGGCGCCAGGGGCCATCCTCGTCCGGGGAAACGGCCCATATCTCGGTTCTCGTTTCGTTGTCGTCCAGGTCACTGTACTGTCGAACAAAAGCGATCATCGCCCCATCAGGGGAGATCTGCGGCTCGCCGAGGGGAGTGAATCGACATACGTCCTCTGCCCTCAGCGGCCGGCGTTCACCGTTGATCATCGTGCCCATCCTCTCTCAACCTGGTACTGTGGTCGACCTATAAGCTTCCCAGTGGTGGCGGATCCACTGCTGTGAACGGCCACATGGGGGAGGCCAGGGTGCCTCAGACGCGACGAGGCATCACATCGGCGGGGGTATCCCTCAGAACCCCGCAATTCTCGATGAGTTTCTGCTCAAGGGCCCGGACAAAGGGCACGTCCGCTGGCGAGAACTCGTAGCCCCGTAACTCCGGGATCCTCACCCAGCTGTACCGATCGTGAACAAAGAGGCGGAGATCCCCGTCCAGCTGATGCGCCCAGTAGGCCCAGAGTTTCACCGAGGCATGGGCATAGTGGTGGACGTTCTCCCCAAAGAAATCCCCTACTTTAACCCGGATGCCGAACTCCTCGGCAAGTTCCCTGGCCAGGGCAGATTCAGGCTTCTCCTGCCCCTTCACCTTCCCGCCGGGAAACTCCCACTTACCCGCCAGCGTCTCGGCGGGCCCCCTGCGGGCGATGAACAACCGGTCATCCCTCACCAGGAGAGCCGCCACCACGGTGAGCACCCTAACCCCCCTCGTCCACCCATCATGGCCCATTCTGAACGTCGTCGATCACGATCTCCGTTCCCCACCCGGCATAATCATCGCTGTGAGAGAGGACGATAATCTGTCGCCTGTCCGCCTCTCGCTCCAGGATCCCCCTGAGGTTCTCCCGGCGCCCAGCGTCCCAGGTCACGAAGGGATCATCAAAGATGAAGGGCAGCCGCACCTCGGCCGCAACGAGGTCCGCCACGGCAAATCTCAATGCAAAATAGAGCTGGTCCCTGGCTCCCTTGCTGAGCTGCTCCAGGGCACAGGGCCTGCCCCCCTGCTGGAGACCGACATCGAATCCATCCCCGATCGTCACCGCCCGCCCCCTGGCGCCGGTCAGAGCACGCAGCTGCTCCGTGGCCAGCTCCTGCAGGTATTCCCTCGAGGAACCCTGGACGGTGACGATGGCCCCGCGCACCCCCTGGTGCGCCAGGGCAAGGGCCTCCGCCAGGAGACGGGTCTCCTCTCGTTCCGCCCGGAGAGCACCCAGGGTGATCTCCGCCTGGGCGATGTTCATCGGGTTCTGACCCTCGATGCGGCTCTGCTGACCCAGCAACGTCATCCGTCGCTGCTCGTGCTCCTCCACGGCTTCCGCGAGGGACGCTATCTCGCCGTCGAGGTCCCTGAGATGCCGGTCAATCTGCAGCGCATCCCCCGCCTCGTCCACCTCTGGAAGCCCCGGATTGGCATCTACGAGCTCGTGCCACCTGCGCAGGCCATCAAGGGCGCGATTGTCGGCATCGAGCTTGATCTCCCTCAATGCCTCGGTGCTCTTGACCTCAAACTGCCTGAGATTCTCCCCCAGCCTGGCCCGGGCTCCATCGATCGATCGCATCTTCGCAACCCACCGGTTGTATCGATTCCTGGCCCCCTCGGCATCCCCACCGGATCCCGCCAGGATACGCTCCAGGTTACCTGCCCGAGCCGTCTCCAGATCCTGAAGTTCCTTCATCCGGTGCCTCTGCCGGTCAATCATCCCCCGAAGCGTCGCCATCTCCTTCTTCAGGCCTTCCCTTTCCGACGAGGCGGCAGCATAACCCCGGGCCTCTTCCTCCAGATCGGACCACCAGCCATCGGTACAGCTCCGAAGAACCTCGACCAGCTGGGCGACCGTGGAATGTCCCTGGACCAAACCGATGAAGGCGAAAAGCGATGCCACCTCGCCCCACCTGGTGTCCCGAACCTCGCAGGGCAGCTGCTCCGCCACCTCCTCCGCCGAACACCCAAAGGTCTGGTCCAGGTACCTCGCCCGCTGCGTCCGAAGCCTGCCTGCCTTCTGCTCCAGGTCCTGCCACTGTCCGTGGGCCTCACCGGGGTCTGTGAAGGCCTCTACAAACGGTCGGGTCAGCTGCAGGAACCGTCCCAGCTTCTCGTCGGCCCGCGAGACCGTCTCCTGCAGCGAAGCCCGCTCATCTGCGCTGGGCAGTTCCCGGGCCCGCACCCCCAGGCCCTCGTCCTCCCCGGACCGGATCCTCAGCCGCTCCTCGAGCCTGGCCAGCTCCGCCAGGCCCGCGCCCGCGAAGCTGCCCAGGGCATCCACTGGAACCGCCAGCTGGTCCTCGATCGTCTGAAGCCTCGAACGCAGTTCCCCCCCTGTCCTTCTCAGGCTGCCCCGTCCAAGGCCGCATAGATGCGGACTGACCAGGTAGCCAAGGGCCATTGCGAAGACGGCAGCGACCAGTGCGGTGCCCGTGCCTCCCCCGGAAAGAAGGTAGCCCGCTCCCCCTCCCAAAGATCCCGACAGAGCTGCCGCGACCAGGCGCCATCCGGTGGGCACGACCCACTGCTCCTCGCAGGACTGCAGGCGGTCCCTCACCCGCTCCCTTTCCTCCAGCAGGGCCAATCTCTGTCGCACAGCTGCCGCGGCCCCCTCATCCATCTCGGCGATGTCGCGGTAGCGCTGCTCAAAAGCCCAGGTCTCCCTCTCATGATCCTGGATCTGCCGGTGCGCCGCCCGGAGATTCTCGTTCGCCCGCTCCCGTTCCGCCTCGAGTTCCCTCCGGGTCTGAACGTAGGATGCCACGGCCTCAAGGGACGCCTCCGGGGCCCTGCGCAGGATCCCATATCGGCAGCTGAGGATCTCCTCCGCTTCATCGATCTCGCAGGTCAGGCCCACAAAGTCCTCCCAATCCCCCAGCAGTTCGCCGACCATCCGCCTGACATTCCGGATGCGCTCCTCCGGCTGGGCGCTGATCTCACCCCAGGCCCTGTGCCCGGAAATACGCAGGTCCAGCTCCGCGCATCGATCCCGAAGCGATTCCAGGGCATCGGTGCTCTCCTCGACGTCGCCTGTGGCATCTTTGATCCTGCTCCGAAGATCGACGAGTTCATCGAGGGCTTCCTCCGCATCTCCGGGTACCCCGGAGAACTCCGGATACGCCCTCGACGTGCAGCCCTGAAGATCAACAATCTCCTGTTCAACGCCGAGGGCGTCCTCGAGAACCCGGTTGATCCGGCGCTGCTGATCCTTTCGGGTGCGATACTCACTCCGGATCCTTCGCCATTCCGCCCAATTTGAACGCGTGCGCTCCTTCTCCTGGAGACGTGCCCGGTCTCGAGCCTGGTCCTCGGCAAGCTCCGCCCCCTGGCGTTTCAACACCTCGAGGGCATCGACCGCAGTCCTGCTTCCATCGATCTCGGCCTCCAGGGAGGTGATCTTCGCGTCGAGGATTTGCAGCTGGCGGTCCCTGCGCATGTTCTGCCCGGTCACCCCCAGGTCCCCGGTGAAACGGGTCAACGCCTGCAGTCGGCCCGCCAATCCCTCCAGGACCGGGGAAAAGCCGGTCCCGCCACCAGACAACACCTCCTGGACGCTGTGGCCCAGGCGCTGCACCTCGGGGGTCGGCTGGGTCACGCAGAAGATGGCCTCGAAGGCCTCCCTGTCGCCCACCCGCAGGATCTCATCCAGCTGGTCCTCGTAGGCCTCGTTGCGCCTCCTGGCCCGCGGATTGTGCACCCCCGTCGCCAGGGGCACGGTCCTTCCGCCCTCCTCGCAGCTGAAAGCAATCCGGTTGGTCTCGAAGTCGCGTTCGATCCGGTAGGTCGCATTGTCCACCTCAAACTCCAGCTCGCCCCTGAAGGAATGGGCGCCCTCCCAATTGCGAAAGCGGGCCTGGCCAAAATCCACCGGGTTAGAGAGCTGGGGCATCCCGAAAATGATCGCCAGCAGGCCGTTGACCAGGGAGGACTTTCCGCTCTCATTGTCCGCCACCATGTGGTTAATCCCCGGGGAAAAAACAACCCCCGCCGGCCGCCGGAACAGGCCGAAACCCTCCAACATCAATCTCTTGAGAAGGACCTGGGTCACGGTGAACCCTCCTTCATGAACGCGCCCAGGCCGAGGGACAGGGCCATCCCCAGGGTCTTCTTACGCTCTTCACTATCGGCGCAGTCCATCGCAGCTTTCATGTCGCGAACAAACTGCCCCCTCACCGTCCGTTCCCTCTCATAGCGACGGATGCGGACCTCGTCGATGAAACTCGCCCTGTCTGCAACCTGCAGGTGAAAGAATCGGCCATCGAGGGCGTCCAACAGGCGCTCGCGGGCAATCGAAAAGGGAGCAGCCCCCGTCAGCTTCATCTCGACGACGGCCTCGGGGTCTGCCCGTTCCAGGCACCTGGCCACCAGGCTTTCCTGTCCATCAAGGGATGAGACGTCAAGGGTTTCGCTACGATGATCGCGGACCGAGGCGGTCGGCGTCTCCAGGGTCACCTGGCCGTCCCTGACGGAGACGACCGTGAAATGGCCGACGCCCGGTTCTGAGAGACTCTTGTGTTCAACCATGCCCGGGTAACAGGCAAGACCGGCCCCCACCGGCCGGACCTGGTGCTGGTGGATGTGGCCGAGGGCCGTATAGTGGTAGTTGGCCTCCTCCAGGGCCCGGGAACTCAGGGGCAGGCTTCTCTCCCCGGCATCCCAGTCGAGGGAGCCGTGAAAGGCCCCGATGTGGACCCCCTCGCAGCTGCAGCGGGGCAGATCGAGCGCCTTCACATCGGTGACGCCCCCAGTGTAGGCCATGGAATACAGGTGAACCGGGGTGCCTTCCGTCTCGAAGCTCAGGCAGTGCTCGGGGGTCGGGTTGGTGACCAGGTGCCCTGGCCATGAATGGGTCTCCTGGCGATAGATACCGTTGTGATAGGATATCTCATCATGATTGCCGGGCACCGTGATGACCCGGATGCCCCCTCCCTCGAGCCTTGCCAGCTGCTCGGCGGCCCGGCGGGCGATCCCGCCGTCAGGGATGTGGGTCTCAAAGAGGTCGCCGACAATCAGCACAAAATCTACCCTCTCCTGCAGCGCCAGGTCAGCGGCCCGCTGCAGGAGGGAATCCCGCTCCCCCTGGCGGACCGTCCTCCTGTCGCCCGGCAGAAAGGAGGGCCTCCAGCCAAGATGCAAGTCGGCAAGGTGCAAAAATCGAACCATACGTCGTGACCTCCCGGGAATGACTCATCTGATGTATCACTGGACGGTACTCATGATCTCTTCTCGCCCCATCCACGGGATCCTCTGTCCGGGCCCGATCGGGGTATGCAACGGGGGGGTGCCCCGGGGTCTTCGACAGAAAGGGCAGCATCATGTGACACGGCGTTCAACCGGCGGTCAGCAGCAACACGGTCATGGCCGAGAGGGCTGCTGCAAGCCAGGTCCACGGATTCCAATCATACACCCTGCGAGCGTTGTAAGCCGTTGAAGGGAAAAAGGGGCAAGAGGATGTCAAAGATGATCTTCGTCCCCGCATAAGAAGATACGGCCCCAAAGACCCGGCACCTCCTGAACCGAGATAGAAGGCCCGGAGGGTCAAAGCCAGCGCTGGCACCATCCCGGCAAGGGCGACCGGACCCGGACGAACAGGTGTTCACGGTATCGCCAGCGGTCGCCAGCAGGATACACGGAGCCAGGGACCGGAAGGATCCCACCGAAAAGAAAGGCGATTCCGACCGACAGCAGAAGCCCCGTCTCCCACATACGGTGACGCAGGCCCAGGGAAGACCGTCCACCGATGACCCGCATGGCCCCCTCCCGCAAGCCGAAGAGACGTGCCAGGGCAAACAGCACCATCGGCTGCATGCCACCGCGAAGAGCCAGCAGCACCCCTGCCGTGTTGATCAACAGTCCCGCCAGCCACTGCAAGGCAGGGCTGGATCGGCGACCGATGCGGGACGGCGCCAGATAAAATAACCGATGTCGATTACGTAAAACGCGGCAAACCAGACCCGTGGGAGCTGCCATCGATCGTGCAGGCTCTGCTGTCCGAACGACAGCAGGGAGAATCCCCGGGAACCAAAGAGGCCGTTCGAGGCCGTGTTCGTCCCCTCGATCACGGCCAGGATTTGGTCGCAACCCTGGCGTTCCAGGTGATCGAGGGCCCGGTCAAGAAGCGCCCCACCCCCACACCCCCCGCCTCGGGAGCCGTGAACATCCATGAGATGATCACGGTCATGGCCCCTCCAGCGCACAGACACCTGTCCATAACCACGGCACCCAACAGGTCCTCGCGGTGCTGTGCAACCAGGACGACACCCCCGAGGGAGAAAAAGGGACGCATCAGCAGGGGAAAGCAGCGCTCCATCACCTCCCGGACCTCTCCTTTTTCTGCGGGTTTCATGGGCCGGATGACAGGGGCAGAAGCACGCACAGCACACCTCCAACTGGCGGCGCTGACGGGGCCCTCTCACCAGCAACCCCGGTCGTTTTCAGTTCGTCCTCTGTCCCAGGGTCTTGCCAATCTCATAGGCGGTACCGATCACGTCTCCCACCCGGAGATACTGGGATTCCGTTGGACTCAGAAGCACCGGATCCACCCGCGAGATGGCGATCTTCTCATCAACAAAGCATGTCTCATCCACGTGGGTCTGAACGATCTCACCGTAGCAGGCCAACATGTCGCCCAGCTCGTGGATCTCCACCAGCTTGCACTCCATGCTGACGGGGCACTCCTCGATCATAGGCACATCCTCCAGCTCGCCGTAGAAGGTGGTGAAAACCGATGCCTTGTCCACTTCCCGTCCCGACACGATGCCGACATAGTCCGTCTCGACGATCTGCCGACTCGAAGGAATGTTGACGCTGAAGCCACTGCAGGACCGGATCCGCTCGTAGGTAACGGCCTGGCTGCCAATGCCAACGGCGATCACCGAGGGCGGGCCGCCGATCATCCCGCAGTACCCGACCGTCATGTAGTTGACCTGTCCCCCCAGCTGCGTGCCAACGATCACCGTTGGCAGGGGGAAAAGCAGGGCCCTGGGGCCGCAAGTTCGCTTGGACACAATGACACCTCCCCTTTCCTGTGTGTTCCCTCGTGGCAGTTTCCTGCCATCTCCTTCTTCACTCTCCTCATGGTTTCGTCATGAACCCCGGGTTGTCCTTGCACGCACAGGGTTGAATCCGTCTGTGCTTCACCCACCCCCACGGAGGATTTGGTCTGCCTTCACAGAAGCTATTTTCCGAGGATCCCAGTGACAGCCGCGGGAAACACCGTGATGGATTCCCCAACTGGAACCGGCAGATCCCCCGGTCACTTACCTGCCCTTTCGGGGAGGGCGAAAGAAAGGGAGCTGAGAATCAGATGCCGCCTGCGAAACCCTACCAGCAAATGTCCGAGGCTGTACCGATGCGTGACAGTGTGAAACTGGCAACGGATGTCTACCTCCCAGCCTGCAGGGTAGACGATCTCAGCAGCTGGCCAACCATCCTCGTACGTACCCCCTACGATCGATCCGGGGACAACATGGTCGAGATCGCCCGGTTTTTCACCGGGTGCGGTTATGCGGTGGTTCTCCAGGACGTACGCGGACGCTATGGATCCGGGGGAGACTTCGAACCCTTTGTGAACGAGGCTGAGGACGGGCATGACTGCATGGTGTGGGTGGGGCAACAGGCCTGGTGCAACGGCAGGGTCGGTACCATGGGCACATCGTACCTGGCCCAGACCCAGGCCAGCATGGCCACCACCGACCCCCCACACCTGGTCTCGCAATACATCAGCCAGGGATACGGCAGCTACCACCGCACCCGAAGCCGCCGCGGAGGGGCTTTTGAAAACCACCGCCTCAACTGGATCCTGAAAATGGCGGCCACAAGCCGCGAAGCCGAAGGGGATCCCGTCCTCAAGGCGGCCGTGGAGGATATGCAGGAGCACCTGTTGGACTGGCTGCGGGAGGGCTATCCCCTCCGACGCGGCCTGACCCCCCTCGCATCCCTGCCCACCTACGAACAGGCCCTCATCGACTACATGACCCGGGGAGAACTGGACGACTTCTGGCAGAACCCCGGTCTGAACCTGGCCCCCCACTTCGACGACTTCAAGGACGTTCCCGTCACCTGGCTGGGCAGCTGGTACGACGGCTACGCCCTGGAGACACCGATCAACTACATGGAAATGGCCAGGCGCAAGACGTCCCCCCAGAGACTGATCATGGGGCCCTGGATCCACGGCATGGGATCGGAAGGGCGCACCGATGCAGGAGACGCTGACTTTGGACCCGATGCAGCCTTTGCCTCCCTCGAGGAACGGAAGCGCTGGTTTGATCGCACCCTGAAAGGCACCGCCCGGGCAGCTGACACCGAAGCCCCTGTGCGAATCTTCGTCATGGGTGGAGGTACCGGAAGAAAACTACCCACCGGCAAGCTCGACCACGGCGGCACCTGGCGCGAGGAGCAAAAGTGGCCCCTGGATGACGCCCTCAACACCCGCTACTTCCTGCACGGAGATGGAAACCTGTCGGTCGACATGCCCCCCGCCTCAGGACCCAGCACCTACGACTTCGACCCACAGAACCCGGTCCCGTCGGCGGCCCCCCCGGGGCAGACCCCCTTCTCATCCGGAGGAGGCGGATATCACCAGCGGCAGGACCCGAGCACGGGAGCAGGGCAGACCCATCTCCCCCACTCGGCGCGCCGGGACGTGCAGGTCTTTCAGACCGTGCCCCTGCCCCAGGATGTCGAGATCACGGGTCCCATCGAGGTCGTGCTGTATGTGAGCTCCTCCTGTGTCGATACGGACTTCACCGCAAAACTGATCGACCAGTATCCGCCCCACGAGGATTACCCGGA
>SKXF01000239.1 GCA_007128555.1 Clostridia bacterium
CTTTCCGGTGGCAACAGCGGAGGGGCCACACCCGTTCCCATCCCGAACACGGACGTTAAGCCCTCCAGCGCCGATGGTACTTGGGGGGTAACCCCCTGGGAGAGTAGGACGCTGCCGGATCTTCATTAAAGAAGTGCCCCGCGAAATCCGCGGGGCACTTCTGCGTGGGCCAATATGTCTGCTGAGCCGATGGACTGTTATGCGACTGCTGAAGATATTGCGTCACGGGCGGTTGCATGCTCCGCCTTCTCCACGGGCGTAGACCCATGATCGTAGGGACGAGCTTCGCCCACGCAGGCTTCTCTTGATCCTGTATTGCACCAGATGCAGGGGCCCTCGTGGGTGTTGATGCGGACACCGAACTGCCGGGGGTTTGTGGTCTGACCCAGGCCGCTGTTCGGAGTGGTGCGGAACAGCGGCCTGCATAACGTGTGAGTGTTCCGGCGGCTTGACGGCCTGTCTGTGTTCGCCGCGACAAGGGGTTACAGCCCTAAAACACTTTCATTGCCATATGATTTGCGCTTTTCAAGAGAAGCTCCAGGTGCTGAGCCGCATCGAGAAGGGCTGCCTCCATGGACTCGAGACCGTAGCCTTTCATCCGGCTGACAGGACCGGCGATGCTTATCGCTGCCAGAGGGTGATCACCGTTCCGAACCGGTACACCCAGGCAGAGAAGACCCATCTCATACTCCTCTCGATCATAGGCTACGCCGGTCTGACGGACCTCCTCAATTTCTTCGCACAGAAGATCTCGTGAAGTTATGGTATTCGGGGTGCGCCGATTGAGATCCAGGCTTCCGACCAGTTCCTCCATCAGATCCGTCGGAAGGCAGCTGAGCAAAGCCTTGCCAATGGAGGAGCAGTGCAGTTCCGAAACAGGTGCCAGGTTGACGGTGAGGCAGGGGCCCTCAATATCTCTGATGGAATCAAGGACTAGAACCTTGCGGTCATAAAGTATTCCGATGTTGACCATTTCGCCTACCTTTTTGGTCAGCTGCTCCAGAACCGGACGGGCGGTATTCATCAGGTGCAGCTGGCCCCGCGCTTGTTCTCCCAACTGGACAAGGGTCGGCCCCAGGGTGTAAGTTTGTGATCGATCGTCATACATGACACAGTCAACCTCGCGGAGGTCCCTCAACAGGCGAAATACGCTGGCCTTGGGTAGCTCAAGAGTAGCGGCAACCTCTGTGATCCCCATGGGTTGAGATGTCTCTGCGAGGGTCCTCAGTACCAGGATGGCCCGCTGTACCGTGGTGTGTTTCTGCTTACTATCATCCATTTGTGTACGACCTCCCGAGACCTAAAATACATGTGCTGGTAATGGTGATCTGCCTGCCGTCCCCAGTTGAGATCAAGTATAGTACTGCAAAACGGCTTCCTGGTTCCCGGGAATGCGTCTCTGTGCTGATCCTGTTCTGCGTTGTTGTAGAATATGAGTGCATGAAGGCCCCGGGGAGTTGCCGCTCGGACCATAAGGAAAAGCATGGTCTGAGTGCCCGCAACAGCTATCTCTATTTGTTACTTACTACACGAGGGTCGCATTTTCCTTCTTATTCTAGAGATTTTCTCTCGCTTCCCATGCAATTATGGGCTGATGTACGGAATTATGTGCTGATCTACGCAATACGTGACGACGAAAATGAGTTCGCGTGGAGCATGTGACCGGTGGGTGAAATCACTGCCTTCCTCCGGTTCCCGTTCGTGAGCCCTGGCGCCCCTCGTGTCGGGCACTGCCGGGCATGGGTTAGCGCTGTCCCGGGAGACGAATCCTCCAGGCCCTTGTCTTGAGTCTTCCGGTCTGTAATAATGAATCATTGTGAGTGTCCAAGCGGTGCTTAGTGTCAGCTCCAACAGTTTTGTTTGCGGTCGGGTTCCTGCTCATCGGGCATAAAAGCGTTCGCCTTCGATGCGGCAGTCAGAGCACAGCCTGTTGTCTGGGCTCGATGTCCTGGAGAAGGAAGGTAATGGTATTGAGTGACCTACTGCATGACAGGCTGAGGATGAAGGGTATTCTCCGATTCCATGTTCCCCTTGGTGTCACCTCGATCCTCATGGCGAGCAGTCATTCGATCGTTAACTCGGGATTAGCTCGCACGCCCCGTCCCGAAGTCGCCCTGGCCGCTTTTGCCCTGGGCCATACCATTGCGAACCTGTTCGCGTCTCCGCTCTGGAGCACCCGTGATATGTTGATTGCCTTTGGGACCGACAAGGCCAGTATGCGGAGCGGTGTTCGGACAACGGCTGGCATTGCCGTGTTTGTCATGGTGTGGATGGTGCTTCTGGGTTACACGTCGTTTGGCCGTTTTGTCTACGTGGACATCTTTGGAGCCTCGGAGGTTCTCTTCACAGAGATTCTTCCTGTGGTCCGGTTGTGTCTGGCGATCCCACTCATCTACGGCACCAGGGCGTGGGCCCAGGCTGTGTTGATGCTTTCTCGCAAGACCGAGTACATGACGTTTGCGATGATCATGCGGCTGGTGGGCGGATTGGCCCTGGCCGCCTTCCTTCCCCGGTTGGGGTTTCTCAGCGGCACCATGGTGGGTGCCGTGATCTGGATTGGGGGAATGGGGATCGAGTCCCTTGTTTGCTCCGTTCTCGCTTTGCGAGGGAACGGCGCCCTACCCCAGGAGCCGGCTGAGGGAGAGGCCGCAAGCGTGAAGGACTGCCTGGTCTTTCTCTGGCCATTGATTTTGAATGCACTGCTGGGCAGCCTGGTAATGCCCCTGATCAACGCAGGACTTGCGCGCACGGATGATCCGGAGCGAAATCTGGCCGTGTTCAGTGTCGTCTGGTCGCTGGTATGGGCTTTGAGCTCCTTTGTCCATATGACCCTTCGTCAAACCGTGATGGTCTTTTTGAAAAACGCGCACTGGCTGAGGGTTCTGCGCCGGTTTTCCAGGTATCTTCAGTATGCTACTTCCTTCAGTCTGGCCTTGATGATCATCACAGGGCTTGCAGATTGGCTTCTCGTAAGCGTGATCGGCCTGGAGCCGACACTGCTGCGTGATGCAAGGATCGTTCTGTTCATCCTTTCTGCCTATCCCTTTCTCTGTGGAATCGTTGATCTGAAGACGGGGATTGCCCTGGCCTGCCGTAGAACAGGTCTGATTGGTGCTGCCCGGGCGGCTGACGTGGTGGGGCTCGCTGCGACGGTCTTCCTTTTCACCCGAGTTGTCCCTGGCTGGGGCGCATCTATTGGAGCGCTTGCCATGATGAGTGGGCTTCTTTTCAACTACCTGGCTATGCGGTTCATGATGAAAGATGATGAACTGATGCTTGTTAAACAGGGCATGCAAGGTGATTGATCATCGGGGATGGATGACGTTCGGACGCTTCGACGAGATGCTCAGAACGTCGCCCCTCATCTGGAAGGCCGAGGGACTGACCAGGTGAACCGAGTGCCGACATGGACATATCCCCAGGTGCGGGAGACTGCACGTTTTCGCAGCGAGAGGACCGGTTGTATTTGGAGGAAATCAGGGGGGGACAGTAGAACTAGTAGTTATGGTAGCTGGCACCAGGTAGAGCGGTTGAGTCTTCCACCGTATATGGACACCTTGCTCCGCCTGTTGATGCTGTTTTGAGGAGCAGTGCCAGTCCTTCAACAATTTATCTATTCTGCTGTAGAAGAGGGTGAAGGATCGTACAGCCCATGGATCACAACAGGGAAGAATCCTTTCGCTGTGAGATGATCTCCTCCAATAACAACGGTTTCTTCATATCTTTTGAGGGTGTGGAAACATCGGGAAAGACCACCCAGGCAGACCTTCTCGTTTCATGGCTGCAGGTCCGTGGACATCGTGTCGTGCAGACTCGCGAACCGGGAGGCACTTTCCTGGGCGAGGCCATCCGTACACTGCTGTTGGACATGTCCGATGAGCAGGAAATGTCCCATCGGGCTGAGACCCTGCTTTTTGCAGCAGCACGCGCTCAGCTTGTGGAGACGATCATCGGGCCCGCCCTTGCTGCCGGTCATGTCGTGGTGTGTGATCGCTATGTTGATTCGAGCGTGGCTTACCAGAGTTTTGGGCTGGGAGTACCGCTGTCTGCGGTATGGGATATTAACAAGTTCTCGACGGAAGATCTCATGCCCGACCTCACCTTTGTCCTGGGTCGGGGAGCAGATCTTGAGTCATCGGAGCGGCGACCGCCTACCGATCGCATTGAGGCCCGGGAGGAGCGCTATCACCGGCGTGTCCGCAACGGGTATTTGTCTCTTGCTCGTCGCTTTCCAGAGCGCATTGTTGTCGTGGATACTCTCGGAGGGGTGCGAAGAACGGCGGGCATCATCAGGCGCATGGTTGCAGCGCGCCTGAAGGATCGGCAGAGTGGATTCTAGAAGTTGTGAGGTTAAAGGACGATTCCACTGGGTAGGGTGTTGCAGTGGAGATGGGGTGAAACGAAGTGAAGCTCGTGGTGGCCGTTGTGCAGGATCGAGATGCGGTCGATCTCTTGCAGGAGTTGACAGATGCGGGATATGGAGCGACGAAGCTCTCCAGCACGGGGGGGTTTCTCCGCGAGGGCAATACGACACTTCTTATAGGTTGTGAAGACGACAGTGTTGACGAGATTCTCGATGTCATACGAAAAGTGTGTCGAACAAGGGAACAGATCGTCACCCCTCTGACTCCGATCAGGGGTAGTACCGGCGACTCCTTTGTGCCCTATTCCGTTGAGGTCACGGTCGGAGGGGCAACCGTCTTCGTGCTCGAAGTGGATCAGTTCCTGCATGTATGAGGGAGGATGACCGATGGCGGTGTCCCCTGACAGGAATGCGGTGATTGAGGATCAGCCCGTGGCATACCGCATTCTTGAGAGTGTGATGTCCCGGAATGAGGTGAGCCCCGCATACCTGTTCCATGGGTCACGCGGACTGGGCAAGCTAGCCCTCGCGAAGTGGTTTGTGATGGCGCTCCTATGCGAGGAAACCTCGCCTTCATCGAGACCCTGTCAGTCCTGTCCATCCTGCCGCATGAGTGTGGCAGCAAATCATCCCGATGTCCATACATTGCAGCCACTGGATAAGAGGGTGACGATCAGCATTGATCAGATCCGAAAGGAAGTTCGTCCGATTATGAGGCGAAGGACCTTTTCGGGACGCCACAAGGTTCTCCTGGTGCCTGAGGCCCACCGCCTCACGGCCCAGGCCCAGAACGCCATGCTGAAGATACTGGAGGACCCCATGGGCAGCTCGGTGATGGTGCTGGTTTCGTCGAGCCTTGAGCCCCTTCTGCAGACGGTTCGTTCCCGCTGCGTAAAGGTTCCATTCAGGAATCTTACGTTCACAGCTTTTGGTCAGCGATTGAGGCGGGTGGGTCTTCATGAGGAGGGCCGCCACAGGGAACTTTATCTCGTGACTGCCGGTGACGTGGAACTTGCTGAGGAGCTGGCAGGTTCCGAGTCCGCGGAAGAGCGATGGGCGACCACGGAAGAGATGACAGCGTTGTTGATTGGGATCAAGCCTGTCGCGCCCGCTGATATCACAGCATGGGCAGAAGGGCTTGGGAAGGATCGGGAGGAAGCGATTGCAAATCTGTCCCATATGCTCGTGATACTCAGGAGGCATTTGCTTCCCGATGGAGCCCATGTTTTTGCAGAGTGTGTGGATGTGATTGCCCGGACCGTTGAGTCGGTGGAGACGTATGCAAACAGGAGGCTTGCCATTGAGGTGGGCCTGATGAAGTTGCAGAGGCTTCTGCAGTCCCGCTATAATTGAGTTTGATGATGCTATGCTTGTAGACAAAGGAGGCAAGAGCCCGTGCCAGAAGTGATTGGTGTTCGCTTCAAACGGGCCTGCAAGATCTACTACTTCGATCCTGTGGATCTCGAGATTGACGGCGGTGACGAAGTCATCGTTGAGACGTCCCGGGGATTAGGGTATGGATGGGTTGTCCTCCAGCCACATCACGTGGAACAGGACGAAGTAGTCAGCCCGTTGAGGCAGGCAGTTAGACTTGCAACTGACCAAGATCGCACTAAAGTGAGTGAGAACGAGCAGCAGGCGAAGAAGGCCCGAAGGCTCTGCCAGCGTAAGGCGGATGAGCATGATCTTAAGATGCAGATCATTGACGCGGAGTATGCGTTCGATGGTAGCCAGCTCATCTTTTACTTCACAGCGGACGGAAGGGTGGACTTCCGCGAGCTTGTTCGCGATCTGGCGCGAACTTTTCACACTCGCATTGAGCTCCGCCAGATTGGTGTTCGCGATGAGGCCAAGATGATCGGTGGCATGGGCCCGTGTGGACGTCCCTGTTGCTGCACCAGCTTTCTCGATGACTTCTCTCCCATCACCATACGGATGGCCAAACGGCAAAACCTATCTCTGAACCCCTCCAAGATCTCTGGCCTGTGCGGCCGATTGATGTGCTGTCTTCAGTATGAGGATCGGGTGTACGAGGAGGCAGATGCGATCTTGCCGAATCCGGGGACCGAGGTCGAGACGGCTGACGGGGGTGGAAGGGTTGTGCGCTGTGACAGCCTTGAACACAAGGTCTACATCAGGTTTGCCAGCGGAGAGGTTGTCGGTTATCCGCTGAGCGATGTCACCGTCTGCACGGGCAGACGATGACCGACATGTGTTCCCGTGTTGAAGGTGAAGCCCGTGTTGAACAGGGGGGAACCGGGACCCTCTATATTGTTGCCACACCCATCGGGAATCTTGAGGACATCAGCAGCAGGGCCGTGGCGGTTTTGCGAGAGGTTGACCTGGTCGCGGCGGAGGACACTCGCAAGGCCGCCATCCTGTTCAACCGTTACGACATCGCCACACCCACTCGTAGTTTTCACGATCACAACAAGGAAGAGATGCTGCCCCGATTTATGAGTTGCCTGGATCAGGGCCAGGATGTCGCTCTCATATCAGAAGCAGGGACACCGGGCGTCTCTGACCCCGGGTTCTACCTTGTAAGAGCAGCGCGACGGGGGGGAGTGCCAGTGATGGCAGTCCCCGGCCCGTCGGCAGCGGTGGCAGCTTTGAGCATAAGCGGGCTGCCGACCGATCGATTCTGTTTCCTGGGTTTCCCTCCCCGGGGATCTGACGTTGAATCTTTTCTGCGTGAAGCGGCATTGTTGGACATCTCACTGATCCTGTACCAGGCACCCGGACGGGTGCTGAAGACCCTCTCGGCCATTTCGCGGGTCCTGGGAGAACGCGAGATCAGCATCTCGCGAGAGATGACCAAGATTTACGAGGAGACCGTCACGGGAACTCCCTCTTCCCTTGCGGACCACTACCGCCGTAACCCGGGTTCCCTGCGAGGTGAGTTTACCCTGATCATCGCCCCCCCTGGCTATTCGATCGAGGAGGAGGATGGGAAGGGACGGATCTCCCCGGATGCTGAGCACGAGATCACGGACGTGGCGATTGACCAGGTGACCCTGCTCGTAGAGGCGGGCCACCGGGTTGCCGATGCGGCGAAGATCGTGGCCAGGGGGCATAGGCTGCCTCGCAGTGACCTGTATCGTGCCTATCTCAGGCAGCGCGCGGATGGATGATTTTTCCCCCTCCCCATATTACCTGGATAGTCCTGCAGGATAAAACGAGCGCAGGTTGAAGGAATGTAGTTATGGCGAGTACGGTGCTCGGGTGTTTTCGCCTTTGCACAGGAAAGGTGGACTGATTTCATGTTTGATCTGATCATTGCCGGAGGCAAGGTGATAAGCGGTACCGGTGGACCGTGGTTTTGGGCCGACGTGGGGATAGACCGGGGCAGGATCGTAGCGGTAGGGCATCTTGGGGACAGGGAGGCCCGGCAGGTTATCGATGCAAGGGGACTCATGGTTTCTCCCGGGTTCATCGACATCCATTCGCATTCGGATGCCAACCTCCTGATTAATCCGGGGGCTGAGAGCAAGATCAGGCAGGGTGTCACAACCGAGGTGATTGGCCAGTGTGGGAACTCGGCAGCTCCCACCCAGCCCGAGCGCATTGCAGAGATGAAGAAGCAGCTGGCCGACTCCTGTGATATGCACGATCTAACCTGGTCCTCCATGGAGGATTATCTTGCCCTGTTGGACCGCCTGGGTACGGCAGTCAACTGCATGGCCCTGGTGGGACACGGCAATATCAGGCGGATGGTGGTTGGCGAGGAGGATCGCCAGCCAACCTCTGGTGAGATGCAGCGGATGGGTGATATGCTCCGCGAATCCATGGAGGCGGGTGCTGTTGGGATGTCCAGCGGCCTCATCTATCCCCCCGGTGTGTACTGCGATACGCCTGAGCTGGCAGATCTTGCTGAAGTGCTCGGCGAGTATGGAGGCATTTACTTTACCCACATTCGCAATGAGGGCGAACGCCAGGAGCAGAGCCTCGAGGAGGCCATAGCGATCGGCAAGGCGGGCGGGTGTCCGGTGCAGGTGTCCCATCTCAAGCTCGTGGGCGAGCCTAATTGGGGCCAGGCCACCCGTGCCCTGGAGCAGATGGAGCGTGCCCGGTGCGAGGGCCTGGACATCACCGCAGACCAGTACCCATACATCGCCACGGCAACGGGTCTGACGGCCAGTCTGCCAGCCTGGGCCCACGACGGGGGGCGTGAGGCGATGCTCAGTCGCCTGCGTGATGCGGACCAGCGCAGGGCCCTGAAGGACGATATGCCGGGTCCCGATGAGGGCTGGGATCGGCTGATGGTATCACGGGCTGCATCTGAGGCGAACGAGGAATGCGAGGGAATGAGCATCGCTGACATCGCGGATCATCGGGGCCTGGATCCCCGCGATGCCGTCTTCAATCTCCTGCTCGAAGAGGAGGGGAACGTGGGATCGGTGCGGTTTGGGCTCTCCGAAGATGATGTTCGGGAAATCATGGTGCATCCGCTGGTGATGGTGGGATCCGACGGAAGTGCCCTGTCACCCAGGGGCATGCTGGGCCGGGGCAAGCCCCATCCTCGCAGCTACGGCACCTTCCCGCGGGTCCTGGGCAAGTACGCTCGCGAGGAGGGGATCATGCCCCTCGAACTCGCGGTGGCAAAGATGACCTCCCGGCCGGCCGCCAGGTTGGGACTCTGGGACCGTGGGCTCTTGAGTCCGGGTTTCTGGGCGGACGTAGTCGTCTTTGACCCGGAGATGGTACGGGACGGTGCCACCTTCACGGATCCACATCGGTTCCCGCTTGGGATTGAGTATGTGCTGGTCAACGGTGAGATCGTCGTCGCTGAGAATACCCAGCGAGAGGTGCGACCGGGCAAGGTCTTGAGAAGGGGTTGATTTTGAGTGGTGCTGAGACAGGTTCTGGAGATCGTTGAACTGCTGGATGGAGCCTGGGTTGATGGACATTTGGTCCGACGCTTCTTCGAGGAGCGGGGCCTGAGAACGGTCTCCGTCGAGAAGGTGAACGGCGATGGGGGAGCAACGGAATTCGTCCAGTTGAGGATCTGCGGATCCTCTGGTAGGGGACGAGATGGTGATGCCCCGACTCTTGGCATCATCGGTCGACTCGGTGGGCTGGGGGCCCGCCCCTCCGAGATCGGCCTGGTGTCAGATGCCGATGGGGCAATCTGCGCACTGAGCGCTGCGCTGAAGATCCTGTCGCTGCAGCGACAGGGTGACTTTCTACCGGGCGACGTTATCATTGCCACCCACATCTGCCCCGATGCACCCATCGTCCCCCACGACCCGGTCCCTTTCATGGGGGCTCCCGTGGACATGCGCACCATGAATGAGCGGGAGATCCATCCTGATATGGATGCTGTCCTCAGTGTCGACACGACAAAGGGGAACCGAATCATAAACCACAACGGCTTTGCCATAACACCCACTGTGAAGGACGGCTACATCCTGCCGCCTTCGCCCTGCCTGCTGGAGATCATGCAGAGGACATCGGGGCGTCCTCCATCGGTTCTGCCCCTCTCTCAGCAGGACATCACTCCGTATGGCAACGGATTGGATCACATCAACAGCCTGATGCAGCCCTCTACTGCCACGGACTGTCCGGTGGTGGGGGTGGCCATCACGAGCGAGGCCGTCGTGCCGGGGTCGGCGACAGGCGCGAGCAGGGAAGTGGATATCGCATCCGCGGCCCAGTTTGTCGTGGAGGTGGCAAAACAGTTTACCCGGGGCAAGTGTTCGTTTTTTTCAGGGGAAGATCTCGACAGACTGGTCGATCTGTACGGTTCCATGAAGCGCTTTCAGCTCCTGTAGGAGGAGTATCACAGGACATCGAGGGCACCAGGCCTTTCTGGCCAGGTGCCCTCGATCTGATATTTATGATCCGGAGATGTTGTCCATCGCCTCGGTGCAGCTTCTGCACACGGTCTTGCCTCGATATTGCTGGGTGTTATAGGCGTTGCCGCAGAAGATGCATCCCGGTTCGTACTTCCGAAGGATGATGTTCTCTCCGTCAACATAGATCTCCAGGGAGTCTTTCTTCTGGATATCCAGGGTTCGACGAAGTTCGATTGGAATGACCACGCGTCCCAGCTCATCAACTTTCCTAACGATCCCGGTAGACTTCATGACTATCCGGTCTCCTCTCTGCTTATCTTGCATTGACTCTCTAGCCACTCGATCGTACCATATATGCCATAAACATACAAGATAATATCCCCCATATTAAGCATTATAAGGGATAGTGACAGGCTCTTCCTGCCTCAATGCCGGTACATGGCAGTAATGAAAACGAGTTCCATTGCAATTTTCGCCAACACAGCAGTAAATGTCAAGCACATAATGCAGAAACTGGGTTTGTGGGCGAGGGGAAAGACGGGCCCATCGAAGGGCGGGGGCACCCAGCGTGAGATCATACATCGTCAGCATCCTCTGTGCAGGAGCTCGCAGGAGCCGAGTCGAATTAACAACTGGCAGGACAGCAGATGATCTTCGCATCGATGGTGCCGTTGTTGACAGAGGCGCTGATGTAGGAGGGATCGCTACCCCTCGGGTCTGTGGGCGACCCTGGATTGATCAGGGTACAGCCCTGGAAGTGCACGATGGCGGGACGGTGGAGGTGGCCGTAGATGATCAGGTCTGATTCGGAGCCCAACTCCCGGGCCAGCCGAGACGGTCTTGGTCGGCCATACGTGTGGCCGTGCAGCAGGGTTGTCCTGATACCTTCGAGTTCAAACGCCAGGTTCCGGGGCAGCAGGTCCTCGACGCTCCCTTCATCACGATTGCCCCTGACCGCATAGAGTTCTTTTGACCGATCAGCGAAGATCTCATAGGCGCCCTTTGAGTTGAAATCACCGGTGTGAATGACCAGGTCTGCATCATCAATGGCTTCCAGGAGGCACTGGGGTATGTGTGTCGCTCGCTGAGGCACGTGGGTATCACCCGTGATGATGATCTTCACGCAATTCACTCCCGTCGTGAGGGTGGGGAGAGACCCTTTACATCCGAAATGGTATCATAAGCCTCGTGCTATTTACAGGGGGGATCGGTGTGAGTCGCGCTCCATTGATCGCGGTCGTCGGAATATGTGCCGTGGGCAAGACTACCCTGGTGCAGCAGCTGCGCCACAGGGGATACGCTGCCGTGGAGGTGGCCCAGGAGCACTCAGAAATACCTTACCTTTGGGCCAGGCACAGACCCGGATTCCTGGTGCACCTGGACGCCCGCGATGAGATTGTGGCGGCACGACGTAGTTACCTGGACTCCGAGAGACTTCGCATCGAACGGCAGCTTCTGTCCTATGCGAAAAGCAAGGCGGACCTCACCATTGATGTGTCAGACATGGAAGAACCGGAGGTCCTCTGCCGCGTGCTTGAGGCCCTCATCCATGAGACTGCAGACC
>SKXF01000343.1 GCA_007128555.1 Clostridia bacterium
ACCAGCTGCGCGGGCGCTCAGGACGCCAGGGCGATCCCGGCTCATCGCAGTTTTACGTCGCCATGGAGGATGACCTGATGCGTCTCTTCGGCGGTGATACCATGGAGTCCATGATGAAGAAACTGGGCTTGGCCGACGAGGAGCGCCTCGAACACTCCATGCTCAGCCGGGCCATTGAAAACGCCCAGCGGAGGGTTGAATCAAGGAACTTCGACATGCGCAAGCGCCTGCTCGAGTATGACGATGTACTCAATGACCAGCGCAGTATCATTTATGAACAGAGAGACCGGGTGCTCCGGGAGGCGGACCTCAGGGAAGACATCCTGCAGATGATGGATGATGCCGTGAAACGCCGCGTTGAGACCTACGCGGCCGAGGGCCGTTACCCGGAACTGTGGAACCTCAAGGGACTCGTAGAGGACCTTGAGATCAACCTGTTTCCCTCGGGCAGGGTGAAGGTTGAGGATTTGCTGGAGAGCGCAGAGGAGGACGGGCGAGAGGGGATTGCCCGTCATTGCGGTCGGCTCGGCCGGGCCGTGTACAAGGCGAAGGTGGAGCGCATCGGTACGAAGAGGATGGCGGAGATGGAGCGAATTCTCCTTCTTCGCGTGGTGGATGCAAAGTGGATGGACTACCTGGCAGCGGTGGATGAACTCCGGCACGGGATCGGGCTGCGGGCCTACGGTCAGAGAGACCCATTGACCGAGTATCGGAGGGAAACGCACCACATGTTCGCCGAGTTGATCCAGTCGATCAAGGAGGACACGGTCAAGTACCTGTTCAAAATGCAGGTGAGCGAGGGGGATTCGCCCGGCATGATACGTCGGTCCGTTGCTGCGGACGACGTGGTCGCGGCGGCCGGTCATCTTCCCCAGCGATCCCCGAGGGAGATCCCGGGGGCGACGGGCGAGGCCGAGACACAGGCCACGCCGTTCCGTCGAAACCAGCCGAAGGTGGGCCGCAATGACCCGTGTCCCTGTGGAAGCGGTAAGAAATACAAGCACTGTTGTGATCGCGCCTAGTTGGGCCGAAAGGAGTGGCATCGTGCGGGAGGAAATTGGTGTTGACATCAGGCGACTGAGGGATGAACTTGAACAGGTTAGGGGGTCTCTTTGACGTCGAATCGCGCCGAGAAGAGATCCAGGCCTTCGATGAGAAAATGAGCCAACCGGGCTTCTGGGATCACCCGGACCGGGCGCAGCAGATTGTTCGACGCAGAAATGCCCTGGAGGGGCCTCTGAAGCAGTACGAGGCGTTCCAGGAGCGGCTGGAGGATGTCGATCTTCTTCATGAACTGGCCGAGGAGGATGGGGACGAGGCTGCCCTGCAGGATGTGTGCTCCGAGATCAAGAGCCTTGAGAAAGTCATAGGAGAGCTTCGCCTGTCCCTGGTCCTGTCCGGTGAGTACGACGGTGGAGATGCGATCGTCAGCATCCATCCCGGTGCAGGGGGGCTGGACGCCCAGGAATGGGCAGAGATGCTCATGCGCATGTACACCCGCTGGGCCGAGAGATCCCGGCTGAAGATCGAGACCCTGGACCTCCTGGCCGGAGACGAGGCGGGGCTAAAAAGTGTGACCCTTTCAATGAAGGGGGAGAACGCCTACGGATTTCTGAAGGTTGAGCGAGGGGTCCATCGGCTCGTCCGGATTTCTCCCTTTGACTCCTCCGGTCGGCGGCATACCTCCTTCGCCGCGGTAGAGGTCCTGCCGGACCTGCCCGACGACGCCGATGTTGAGATTAACGAGGATGATCTGCGGGTCGACACCTACAGGGCGAGTGGCGCAGGGGGACAGCATGTTAACAAGACCGATTCGGCCGTGCGCATCACCCATGAGCCCTCAGGCATCGTTGTCACCTGCCAGAATGAGCGCTCCCAGCACAAGAACCGGGCATCTGCCATGAAGATCCTGCGTGCCCGCCTCCTCCGGCTTCAGGAGCAAAGCCGCAGGGAGGAGATGGAGGAGCTGCGGGGTGAACAGCAGGAGATCACCTGGGGCAACCAGATCCGGTCCTATGTCTTTCAGCCTTACACCATGGTGAAGGACCACCGCACCGGGATCGAAAAGGGCAATATCGCGGCGGTCATGGATGGGGACCTGGATGAGTTCATACGGGGATATCTCGAACACGCGGTCCTCTCAGAAAGGAACGTGAGCGCAACTGGGAACGGATGAGCCCGCCGTTGACATCCTCGGTGTGCCCGTTGCGCCCCTGACCCTCGATGAGGCGGTAGACCGCCTCATTCACCGGATCCGGGGCCAAAAGCCCTACCTGGTGTTCACCCCCAACCCGGAGATGATCGACCGGAGCATGAGGGACGACGCGTTCCGTCGGCAGTTGCTCTTGGCTGATCTGCGCGTTGCAGATGGGGTGGGGCTCGTGTGGGCATCTCGGCTGTTCAGGACGCCCCTCCCGGGAACGGTCCCCGGAGTTGATCTCATGGACGCCCTGTTGGCCGCGTGTCCGGGGACAGGGGTGTTTCTCCTCGGAACGACCCCCCCAGTGGTCCAGGAGGCAGCGAATCGAGCCGCCCAGCGCGGCGTCCGCGTGGCCGGCTTTCATCACGGCTTCTTCTCGGCCGAGGAGGAGCCATCGCTGGTAGATCTCATCTGGCGCTGTGCTCCCGGGTTGATCCTCTCGGGCATGGGGATCCCCCGTGACCAGGCCTTCGCGGAGCGGTGGCGTGATCGTCTGCCGCCAGGTGTGTACCTGGCCGTAGGGGGTGGGTTGGACATCCTTGCAGGGCATGCCCAGCGGGCGCCCAGGGGGGTGCGCAGGCTGGGCATGGAATGGTTGTATCGGCTGATCAGCTCGCCTCGTCGCTGGCGTCGGCAGATCGCACTCCCCCGCTTTGCGTGGAATGTTCTATACCGTCGCTTTTTGATGTGATAACATGGTTTCCACCAAGATGCGGGAGGTGAACGACTCGGGTTGAGGGGGAAGCCCCCACCCGGAGTCTGTACATGCGCATTAGCTCGCCACTGTCAGTTCATGATTTGTCGGAGATCGAGGATCGAGCCAGGTACATACGTTGCAGGGTCATCGAATCTATTGCTGAGGCCGGCTCAGGACATCCAGGAGGATCCCTGTCCTGTGCAGATATTATGGCTCTCCTGTTTTTCGGCGTCCT
>SKXF01000411.1 GCA_007128555.1 Clostridia bacterium
CAACGTCTCGCTGACTATTTCCCGGGGAATACCCTGGCAGCATGGTGTGGCTCCGATGATATCTGTGAAACACCCTGTGGCAGCGCACGGAAAGAGGGCCTTCACAGGCAACAGCACTTGGGCAAAAAAGCGGGAGCATCCAACGGATCACGCTGCACACCCCCGCCCGAGGGACCTCAACCTCAGGCAAACCTGTGCATGTTGCCCTCGACCATGACCAGCTCGGGGGAACCCAGGGCATCAAGGGAGTCCAATGGATTGCTCCCCAACACCTGCAGGTCCGCCCCCTTGCCCGGTTCAAGGGTGCCGAGATCACACCGATCGAGGATGATAGCACCGTTCCGAGTTGCAGCCACGATGGCTTCCATGTTCGTTGCACCCAGCTGCACGTGGTACTTCATCTCGTCAAAATACAGGTCCGGGTACTGCCGGGTGAACGCTCCCACGGCATCGACGCCGATACCCATGAGGATGCCGCGAGCTCGGGCCTTTCTGAACAGGTCCTCGTGCATTTCCAGGCACCAGTTCCGCTCCTCGATCATCCGACGGGGAATAAAATCACCCTCGTACAATGCGCGGTAGATGGCAAGAGTCGGCACGATATGGACGCCTCGCTCTGCCATGAGATCGAGGACCTCCTCGTCCATCTGGTTCAGATGCTCGATGCAGGGTGCACCGGCCTCCACGGCGATCCGAGTCATCGATGTCGGTGTTGTGTCGGACACACCGCCGCCGTGAACCGTCACGCTCATCCCGAGCGTACTGGCCTCGTCGAGGGCAGCCTCCACCTCCTCCCGGGTGTAGGTTGGCGAAAGCTTGACGTGTCTGAAACCGGCCCTGTGAACCCTGCGCACCGCCCGACGAAAGGCCCAGGGCCCGTCCACTTCCAGCGTGCCGTCCATTCCAGCCCCGTGTCCCCCAGACACCGTGAGCAAGGGGCCGCAGCTGAACAGGCGAACCGAATCGGTGTACCCGAGGGGCCGCGCTGCAGCCAGGGCCCCCATCGGCTCGATCGGCGAACCCACATCCCTGACCGAGGTTACGCCGCACCGGAGCAGCTGATTCATGAAGTGCAGAGCCCTGAGGGTCAACAGGCTGTCGCTGTGGCTTCTTTGCTGGTCGGCGTTCTCGGGGCAGGTCAGGTGGGCATGAAGATCAATGAACCCCGGCAGGATCCATTTCCCCCGGGTGTCCAGGACCCTGGCATCTCCAGGGATCTGCACCTCCCTTGTGGAACCGACCTCAGCAATCTTCGCACCGATGATTACCACGACCGCATCGTTCAACGGCCCTGAACCCGTTCCATCAATCAGAGTACCGCCTACCAGAGCCGTCGTCTGAGCATCTGCGCATTCAACTGACATGGGCCACGATCACTTCCCTTCGCACCATCGCTGAGACAGCCATGGTAAGATCAACTCCATCGGTGTTTCCGCCCTGGGTCCTGCATTTCCTGCCCGAAAGCCCCTCCCCTTTTGCATTCACCCGTTCGCTGATCAACCCTGGTCAAGCGCCCCTGGGATCAGCTCGCAATCCCAGGGAACCAAAACGGGCGAAAATGGGAACAAATGTGACGGGGCCGGCGTCCATACGTACACGAATGGAAAGTAACCACCGTTCATTACCCACCAGGGAGGGATTGCATTGACCAGGCAACACTGGCTCGCAGCTGCAGGCGTCATTGGCCTGGCCACACTACTGGCCTTCACAGGCATCCTCAATCCGGGTCAACCCACGCACGCACAGGATGATCAACCTGACAGCATCATGACGGTGAGCGCCCACGGGGAGATCGCCGCAGATCCTGATACCGGACGGATCGAGATCGGCGTTCAGACCCAGGAACGAACGGCGCAACAGGCGATCGAGGCCAATGCCAGGAAGATGACGGCCGTCGTGGGCTCACTCACCGAGATGGGAATCGACGAAAGAGACATCCAGACATCCCGGTTCTCGGTGGCCCCGGTATACGAACGTCGGGACAGGCAAGAGGATCTCCTCGTCGGATTCCGAGCGGAGAACACGGTCCAGGTCATCGTCAGAGACATTGAAAAGCTGGGCGAGATCATCGATACGACGACCCAGGCTGGAGCCAATCGCATCCACAACATCAGCTTCCTCGTCTCTGACCGACAGGACCTTGAGGACCAGGCCCTGCGCCTCGCCATAAAGAACGCCCGCCGCCAGGCCGACGTTGCTGCAGATGAGTCCGGGGTTCGCATCGTGGGCATAAGGAAGATTGACATTGTCAGCGATGCCGCCCCTATTCCCTACGCCAGGGCAGACATGGCCGAGAGCGCTGCAACGCCGGTGATGCCCGGGCAGGTGGATCTGCGCGTGAGGGTGAATGTGACGTTCGACATATCCCGGTAGGCAAGGGGGAGGGCTTCCCTCCCCCTTGCCACTGCTGCTGCTTACGCAGATCCCCTTTCCCTTCCCAATCAGGTAATGCTCTTCAATCTCGAGGCGCTTTAGGGTATATTTAGAACATGTTTCAGTCACGGATTGATCCTGGCTCTGCCCCCTGCCACGAGCTGGTCATTGATCGCTCAGCACAGTGCAAGCCCCTGACATGTCTACGGACGTGTCGATCCAGGGAAGAAGGTGATCACAATGACGGCCGAAACCGACCTCCGAGACCTTCTGCAATCGGGCAATCCTCGCGACCTCCGAAAGCGGCTGACCGAGATCCACCCCGCCGACGTGGCCGAGGTCATCGAGGGCATCAAGCCTGAAAATGAGATCCACCTTCTGACCCTGATGGCCATGCTCGACGATAAACAACTGGCCCACGTCCTGGAGCAGCTCAACCCAGCCGATCAGCTGCGCATGATCGAGCATATGCCCCATTCCAGGCTACAGAGCGTGGTCCGGTTCGTCTCCGTGGATGAGCTGGTGGACCTCCTGTCGCACCTGGACACGACGGCCGTTCGCATGCTGCTGAATGTTCTGCCTGATCGGAGCACCATCCAGGAGCTCATGCAGTATCCGGAGACCTCAGCCGGCGGTATCATGACCACGGACTTCATTTCCTTCCCCGAGCAGCGGCAATGCGGCACAGCCCTCAATGTCTACCGCAGGCTGGCTGGAGAGGTCGAGGCGGCTTACTACATCTACGTCACCGACCAGAGGGGCCATCTCACCGGGGTGGTCACCCTCCGCGAACTCGTCATGGCGGATCCCGCGAAGACACTGTCGGAAATCGGCCGCAGCGATGTGGTATCCGTTCATTCCTCCGAGGACCAGGAACAGGTCTCCAACATACTTCGTCACTACGACTTCCTGGCCATCCCCGTGGTCGATGATGAGCAGCACCTGATCGGAGTCATAACCATAGATGACGTTCTGGACGTCATCGAACAGGAGACCAGCGAAGACATTCACCGCATGGGTGGCGTGGAACCATCGGATGAACCCTACCTGCAGACCTCGGCCTGGTCTTTCGTCAGGCGCCGGGCCGTGTGGCTGCTTGCCCTGTTCGCCGCCCAGACCATAACGGGCAACATCCTGGATTTCTTCCAGGAATACATCCAGGCGGTCGTGGCCCTGGCCTTTTTCATACCGCTTCTGATCGACACGGGAGGAAATGCAGGCGCCCAGGCTGCCAGCACGGTAATCCGGGCCATGGCTCTGGGAGAGGTCACCCTGGACGACCTGAAGAAGGTCGTATGGCGCGAGATGCGATCCGGCATCATCCTGGGGGTCATGATGGCCGTCGCAGCCTTCTTCCAGGCGAGCTGGATCGGTGGAAGCATGATGATCGGATACACCGTTGGCGGCGCCCTGCTGATCATCGTCATCCTGGGAAGCATGCTCGGCGCATGCCTGCCCCTCATCGTGAGCCGCTTCAGGCTGGATCCTGCGGCAGCATCAGCCCCCGTCGTGACCACCCTGGTCGACAGCACCGGCCTGATCGTCTACTTCATGGTCGCCCGCTGGCTATTGAAACTGTAGCTAATCCTGGCTGGCACATTCGACACAGACGTCCGTCCCGGGGCGCGATGACAGGCGTTCAAAGGGAATATCCCGTCCACAACCGGAACAATACCCGTACTGCCCGTCCTGCATCCTGATCAGGGCCTCCTCCAGTGACTTCAGGTGGTCCCTGGCCTCCAACAGCAGGCCGAGGTCACTTTCTCGTTCATAGGTCTCACTGCCCTGGTCCGCCGGGTGGTTGTCGTAGTCGGCCAGTTCCTGGATGGTCGCGGTGCGGTCCTGGCCAAAGCTTTCCTCCCTGAGATACTCGATCCGGGATCGATAGCGCTCTCGCTCCTGCAGGAGCTTCCCGCGCAGGTAGCTTCTCTGTTCTTCGCTGATCGACATGATGAAACTCACCCTCGACGTAGGATGCCCGCGAGAACGTGATCGATTCAACGCAATCCTTCGCGCAGATCCAGGAGCGAATCGCGGAGGGACCGGTAAAGGGGTGCACCCGTTCGCCACAGGCGATACAGGAGGGGCCGCAAGACCAGGTCGTACTCACCCACCAGTTCCACCAACTCGGCTCCGAAACCCTGCTTGAAACGATACAGCCCATACAGGGGGTTCTCCGGGTCGAGGTCCCCCGAGACGCCGCGAAAATCATACATAACACAACCCTGCTCCCGGGCCCACTCGATCATGGCCCATTGCAGCCCGTAGTTGGGCATGACCTTGCGGTGCTCATTGCTGGATGCCCCGTACAGGTACCAGGCCGTTCCGGATCCGATCAGTGCCACCGCACCGGCAAGGAGCTGCCCCTCGTAATGGGCGAGAAACAGCCTGCCAAACCCCGGCTCGATGACCTGTTCCCAGAGGTGGTGGAAATAGGATCGGTCCCGAATGCCAAACTCATTGCGGGAAGAGGTCACCTCGAGGATATCGTAAAAGTCGTCCACATCGGACAGGCTCTCTCCCATACTCACCTGCACCCCGCGGCGCCCCGAAAGCCGGATGTTGTAGCGGGTCTTGTGGTGCATATCCCCAAGGATCTCCTCGGCCGTACGCCCCTCAAGGGGCAGCTGCATGACGAAGCGCGGCTGAATCCCCTCGAAATTGTCCCCGGTGTCGACATGGCGAAAGGCCAGGTCCTCGAGGGTGCGCTCACCCTGGGATCCCTCCCTCGGCCAGGAGGGGTCTACCTTCCACAGGATGGCCCCACAGTCACGCCCGTGCGCAGCGACGCCTGCGGCGAGGGCCTCCAGGCTCTTCTGATCGCCGGGTCCAACGACGGGACCCCGGGGTGAATAAAGGATAGGAAGATTCATTCCAGGCACCCTCCGGGCCAGGACCATCGCACCGGCACAGATGTCGCCGCTTTCGTCACGAACGGCGAATATCTCGGGATCCCAGCCCGTGTACTCCTTCAGCTGCCCCCAACTGGACGTCTGCAGAACACTGCCCCACGGACACCCATCCACGAACCTATTGTATTGCTCCCAGTGGGTCTTCGCCAACATCTCACATCGCAAGGAACTCACCGCAATCGGTCGCCTCCACCCTTACCTGGTCGTCCAGACCGTCCTTCCGCCAACCCACGTCTCAAGGACCTCAATGTCACGAATCTTCTCGGGGCGAACCTCTCTCGGATCCTGGGCCAGTACAGCCAGGTCGGCCAGGGCACCACGAGCGAGTCGTCCCTTCTCCCTCTCGGCAAATTCCGCGTAGGCACTGCCGCTGGTGTACATGACCAGGGCCTCCTCCGCACTCACTTTCTGATCAGGCATCCACCCTCCTGCGGGGCGCCCCAGCGCGTCGGTGCGACACACGGCAGCCCAGATTCCCAACATGGGCTCGATGGGCTCCACCGGCGCATCAGAACCCGCCGCGCAGACCAGGCCCTCGTCAAGCATCCTGCGCCAGGAGTAGCTCGTCCTGGCCAGGTCGGCTCCCACCCTCGCCTCTGCACATAGCATGTCCGTTGACACGAACTTGGGTTGCACCGACGCAACGCACTCCAGCCCCACCATCCGCCCGAACTGTTCCTCCCGCATGATCTGGCAATGGTTCATGCGGTGCCTGGGCGAGGGTCGGGGCCACTTCTGCATGGCCTGTTCAACCGCATCCAGGCTCACGTCCAGGGCACGATCTCCGATCACATGGATCGCAAGCTGCATCCCGGCGCTGTGCGCCCGGGCCGACCACATGGCCAGGTCCTCGGCGGAGGTCACCAGGGTCCCCGAGTTGCCGGGATCATCAGCGTAGTCCCGGGAGAGGGCCGCACTCCTTGCGCCGAGGGACCCATCCGCGAACAACTTGATGGCCCCCACTTTCACCCAGCTGTCCCCCGATCCCGTCGCAAGTCCCCTGTCCTGCAAATCCTCCAGGCGCTCGGGAGGCAGATCGAGATACGCACGAAGGGCCAATCCCTCCTCTGACCGGACACCGCGGTAGACGTCGAGGAGTTCGCCGAGATCCTCGGCCCACTCGTTGGTCTGCACCGAGGTCAGTCCCGCGGCATGACAGCGCGCCACGGCCGCACGAAGATGCCGTCGCTGCTCGTCCACTCCGGGGGAGGGAACGATCCGCGCCACCTCCAGCATGGCCTCCTCGTGCAGGACGCCCTCCGGTTCACCCTCGTCGTCGCGTTCCAGGTAACCGGCGTCGGAGTCCGGATAGTTCCGGGTCACTCCAGCCCGGGCCAGGGCGACCGAATTGGCCACTGCCGCGTGTCCGCAGGCGCGATGCAGAAAGACCGGTACGCCAGGTGCGACCTCATCCAGGTCCTCCCGGCGGGGAAACCGCCGCTCGTCGAACAACTCCTGGTTCCAGCCCCGTCCGATGATCCAGCTTCCCTCATCGGCACCGGCAACCGCAGCAGCAACGATCTTCTTCATGTCGGCGATGCTCTCACAGCCACTGAGATCCACTGCACTGAGGCTGGCGCCGTAGCTCAGAAGATGACAGTGCCCATCGATAAAACCCGGTGAGATGAACGCACCTTCCATGTCAATGTGTTCCGCACCGGCACCCATGGCACCTCGGACATCCTCAAGATCCCCCACGTAGGCGATCCGATCCCCCGAAATCCCGATGGCCACACCCGAAGACGCCCGAAAACCCGGCAAAAAGGGTCGTCCGCCGAACAAGATTTTCCGCTCCACCGTCATGTCCCACACCTCCCGATCGAAGGTAACGCTCGCTGGCCACTGGCAACCTGAACCGCAGCCCGCGCCAGGATCCGGGTCGCATCCACCAGGATCCCCGAGGACAGCTCTGTCAGGCCCAGGGGGATCTCCGTGCATCCCGCGATGACAGCACCGGCACCGGCCGATAACAACCTCTCCGCCACCTCCGGGAACAACTGCCTTGCCCGGTGATGAACCCCGGACTTCACAGCATAGATCCCCTCCGTGACCCTCCCCTGGTCCTCGTCATCCGGGACCAGGGGCTGGATCCCGACGCTCTGTAGGGCCTGCTGGTACATCCCGCAGGCAACCGTCCCTCCAGCAGCCATGATCCCGGCAACCCGCACCTCGGGATGGGCAGTGCTGAGCCAGTGCGAAACCTCGTCGATCATGTGAAGAACCGGCACCTGGACGTTGTCCTGGATCTTCCCGTGGAAGTAATGCGCGGCATTGCACGGCATAACCAGGAAATCGGCCCCTGCCCCCACGCATCTCTGGGCAGCCCGGATCATTCGTGGAGTGGGATCCGGGCCTGGGCCCATGATCGCCTGGGTGCGGTCTGCAATGCCGGGATCACTGATGATCACGACCTCGAGGTGCTCCTGGTCCCGGCTGGCCTCCGTCTCCTCGATGATCTTCGCATACAGATCCACCGTAGCCTCCGGGCCCATCCCACCGATGATGCCGATGACCCTCCGCGAAGCCTCACGCATCCCGTTCACGCCCGTCGGAGAAAACGGACAGGTTCATGGCCAGCGCTGCCATCTCCTTCTGGGCTCCCTCGATGATCTCCATTTTCGTGATCAGGTTCGCCTTGGCCCGGGCCAGGTACTCGGTGATCTGGGAACGAAGCCGTTCGCTCTCTCGCTTCATCCGGTCAATGTGCTCCTCGGCCTCGACCCGGATGCGCCGTGTCTCTCCCCTGGCCTCGCCAATGATCACCTGTGCCTCTTTACGAGCGTTTTCGCGCACTTCCTCCGCCGTCTCCTGGGCAATCACCAGGGTGTGCTGCAGCGTATCCTCCATCTGCCTGTACCGGTCCACCCGGGAGCGCAACTCCTGCATCTCCTCCTTGAGGACCTCATTCTCCTGCAAGACATTGTCATACTCGCTGACGACCTCGTCGAGAAAATCATCCACTTCCCCCGGATGGTAACCTCGAAGGGAACGACCAAACTCCCTATTATGTATGTCCAGCGGTGTGAGTGCCACCTGCCTAATATCCCCCTCTCCTCAGAGCAACCCCGCGAGAATCCTCTGCAAGAACCGAAGAATGAAAAGTAATATGAGTGGAGAAAAGTCCATGCCCATTCCGCCGCCTCCGGGCATGGCGTTGCGGATCGGCCGGATCATCGGTTCCGTGAGCTCGAACACCACGACGTACAACTGGTAAAACATCTGCCCTGCGGGACCCGAGGGGTCCGGACGCACCCAGGACATGATGGCGCGAAGTATGATCAGCCACCACAGGATGTTGAGCAGGGTGTTCAGGCTCGCGACAACCGCGTAACGAATCATGACCAGGGCTTCTCCTGTTCTTCACCGGACGAAGCCGACTTTCTCTCCCTCTTCGAGCGCGATGTGGACTCGGTGAGCGTGTGGATCGACACATGCCGGGGAACAAACATCACGACATGGGCACTCACCTGCTGCATCTCTCCATCGAGGGCGTATACCGTCCCACTGAGAAAGTCCACCACCCTCCTGGCATCGTCTCTTCCCAGGTACTCAACATTTACGATCAAACCCACATTCCTCTTCAGCCGGTCCGCAATGGCCTGCACATCGTCAAAGCTGGCTGGCTCTGCAACGGCCACCTCGGTCAATGTGCCACCGCCCTCCCGCTTGGGCAGGCTCAGAACGCGGGATTCCCGGGCTCTCAGATCGCCGCGCCACAGCCTGTCCTGCTCGTCCGCGCGGGACACCTTTCCGTCCCACCCGTTGCCTGGTTCCCCAGCATCACCATAGGGATCCCATTCCTCGTCGGCTTCCTCGTCCTCGGGAGGAACCCAACCTAGAACCTCCGACAGCCGCTCCCACAGTCCCATGGGTTGCGTCACCCTCTTCCCTCTCATGTGCGCCTTGGACCGAGAATGGCCCTTCCGACCCGGACAATGGTGGCTCCCTCCTCCACTGCCACCTGGTAGTCGTTGGTCATTCCCATCGACAGATGCTGCATTGAGATTCCCGCAATACCCGCTTGATCCACCTCCCCGGCCAGTTCGGCCAGCCGACGAAACACCCACCTGCTGTCTTCCTGCTCGCCGTGGGGAGCGAGGGTCATAAGGCCCCGAAGCTGAAGACCCTCCATCTCAGCCATCCTGGCAACCAGGTCGACAACGTCACTGGGTCGAACTCCAGCCTTACTCGCCTCACCGCTGACATTGACCTGGAGCAGCACCCCGGCCTGCACGCCCACCTGCTGTGCTCGCGCAGATATGGCCCGGGCGAGGCCGATCCTGTCCACCGAATGGATCAGGTGGCACAAACCGACCAGGTGCCTGACCTTATTGTCCTGCAGGCGACCAATAAAATGCCACTCGATCTCAGCCAGGCCGTCCAGGAAACTCCTCTTCTCCCGAAACTCCTGCGGGCGGCTCTCCCCGAACACCCGGAGGCCTGCCCGAAAGGCCTGGCTGATCCTGACGACGGGTTGCCCCTTGCTCACGGTCACGATTCGGACATCTGCCGGGTCGCGGCCTGTCCTCTCACAGGCCCGTCTGACCTCATCGACGACCCCTGCGTATCTATTGGCCAGATCTCTCTGGACAGATTCAGCGTCACTCATGGATCCCTCCGACACGGCAAGTCCCCTCCCTACTCCAACCTGAAAAACCTGATGAACCGGGGATTGTCAACCACCTCGACGCCCCCGGGAATCCCAGCGACAATCGCCTGGTCATCCTCATCAACCAGTACTTCAACCGGCATCCACAGGAAGCGGCCTTCGCGGTGAGTGAAAACGCCCACATCGTCCCCCTGTGATAGAAGAGCCGAAGGGGGTATCCGCAGTCCCGCAACCTCGGCCGCTGTGAGCACCCCTTCCCACAGCCGATTTTCAAAGAAAAACGGCAACGCCTGGTCCAGGCTGACCCGTACGAGTACGTGATCCCCTCCGGGGGGGCCGATCTCCGTCACCTGCGCAGTGACGACCTGGTCCACTCCCTCTGCTGTCACCCGGACGGCTGCCAGGAGGCCGATGGACGGGACGTCCTCCGGCGCCACCAGCAAGACGGCATCCAGCGCTATGGGATCCAGGATCCTCACGGCGGGAGCACCTGCCGTGATTTCGCTTCCCGGATACCAGGCCGGCACACCATCGTCGGCCCGGAGAAGAAGATCCTCCGTGAGATCCCCGGTGAGGGCGACATCCCAGTCCATGACGCCCTCAAACCCATCCATCAGGATCCTGGCAATCCCGGCCTCTGGAGCCCGGATCCGGTCCTCCATCCTCTCGGCCAGAACCCTCAAACCCTCGATCTGCTCCCGGCGCTGCCACCACTGTTGCTGAAGGGACTCCACCTCGCGTCGGGCCGCGTAGAAGCTCTGCGCGGCTCCTTCCAATGAGTCCAGGGGTTGTCCGCGCTTGAAATCCAACACGGCATCAAAGGCCAACTGCCCGGCCACCACTGCCCTCTCTGACGCCGCGGCCAGTTCCTCCTCGTGGGCGCTTCGCCAGGCGTCTGCCTCCAGGCGGAGGTCGTTGAGTCTCGCCTTGTAAGCCTCAGCAGCGTCGGGGTTCTCCAGTTTCACAACGGCGGCGTTTCGCGCGACCAACTTGCCGTCTGCGACCAGGGGCGTAATCCGCCCGCTCAGGGGTGCAAACAGAACGGTTTCCCGGTAGAGGCTAAAGGCAGTAAAACCCACGTTCACCTCGTAGGTGACGGGTTCAGCCCTGTGCGTGGAAACCAGGGGGCTGAGAAGCCTCGCCCGTCCCACGATGAGGACACCGACGATCAGGGCGCACACGATCAACCATCGGAGGATTGCCCGCAACCTGCGTCGCCTGCCCACCGCCACGTTTCCGACACCCCAAACCATGACCCTTCACAGCATCGACAAAGGTATAGTTTCTATGAAACGGTGACCAGCTCCTCCCCCGGCCGCGAGTTCATGAACGCCCCATCCAGAGAAGGGCACAACACCGCCCGGTGACGCCCCCATCGCGACGGTGGGAGTAGAACTGGTCGGAGTAGAAGGTACCGCCGGGGGGATCGAGGATCTGCTCCCCCGGAATCCCCCGGGTCACAAGATGCTTCCGGGCCGCCCCAGCGAGGTCCACCCTGGCCCGCCCTGCCCTGGACGGATAGGCGACCTCCCTCCACCAGGGCACCCAGTCTCTCAGGGCATCGAGGACCGGGCGGTCCACCTCAAAAGCCCTTCTCTCTATGGCCGGGCCCAGGAAAGCCAGGCAACGCTCCGGGCGCGTCCCCCACGACGCAGCCATGCCGCTCAGCAGGCGATCGATCAGGCCCGATGTCAGACCTCGCCATCCGGCATGGCCCAGGCCCACCGCCTGGCCTTCGGGGTCGACGATGTATATGGGCAGGCAGTCCGCCACCGATATGGCCAGGAAAGCCCGTG
>SKXF01000064.1 GCA_007128555.1 Clostridia bacterium
CTGGGGAACCTTTTCAGCTGCCTCGTTGAGCTCGACACGTACTGTGCAAGAGGTGGCTCGGTATCTGACCCGTTCTTCCTCGCACTGGTAGATGTGGACGCCCTCGGCACCGCCAATGAGCGGATGGGGTCGAGTACCAGTGACCAGCTGCTACTTCTGACAAAGACCTCCATGCTGGACACCCTCGGCACCCAGGGCAAGGTTTTTCGCTTTGCCCTCGACAGTTTTGCTGCCGTGGGCAAGGCGTCTCTCGAGGGTCTGGACCAGCTTTCGCACGAACTGGCAGAGACCTTCTTCGATCGATGCGTGGATGTTCTGGGCACGGAGGGATCCTTCACGTTGAGCATTGGAGGGAGCGTGGTGACCCATGGCTGTTCCCTGGGTGAGGTAATCCTCTCCGCCAACCGGGCGCTGCATGAGGCCAGGGACCAGGGGGGGAACTCGGTGAAGATCAGGTCGCTGCCTCCCAGCCGGGCCGGTGATCGGGAATCTCCAGCGGGCAGCATGCTGTCCGTTTTCGGGCGTCAGATCCTGGACACGTTGAACATCGTTGTCGATGTGGGGGAGATGGCCATGACGGATCCCCTCACCGGACTGCCCAACCAGCGCGCAGCGGAACTGCATCTGCGTAAGATGCTGACGTCGGGGAATGGGGATACCCTCCCCCTATCGGTGCTTCTGATCGATGGAGATCGACTTAAGGAACACAACACGCGCTACGGATACAGTGGCGGTAACGTCATGATGAAGAAACTCGCCGAGACCCTGCAAGACAGCAAGCGCTCCTCCGACTTTCTCGCCCGGTGGTTCGTCGGCGACGAGTTCCTCGTGGCCCTCCCTGGCACCGATGGGGACTCGGCAAAGCAGGTTGCCGAGAGGATGAGGCGGAAGGTCAGGGACGTGACCCGTGACTGGGATCTTCCCATCACCATCTCGATTGGTACGGCGACCAGCCCGGATGACGGGGACAGGATTGCCGATCTCATCACGGTGGCCCAACAGGCGTGCCTCGTGGCCAAGGAACGGGGCAAGGACACCGTTGTCAGCAGCGCGGAGCTGGACAAAGGGGATGGTACGTCTCGTCCCAATCACCCGGGCGGATAGGCAGGCCCCGTGACAGGCATCCCAGCGGCAAGGGGCACGTCTGGGGTCATGGTCCTGCGGCGGGACGTGACACGTGCTCACGTACCCGTGGGCGACCATCGTTCAGAGATGCTGGCGTCGGGGCGAACTTCGAAGGGAGAAGGCCGTGTCTGATCCTCCCGATCCTCTCCCCCCAAGCACTCCACCGGGCAACCTGGTGGATAGGTTGACCCTAGCCGGGCAGTGAGGGAAATGACCGTTCCCGGCAACATATTAGTGTTCAATCTGTCTCAGCAGGTTTGCCATTTCAATGGCGGTCTCGGCGGCGTCGGCACCCTTATTCCCGGCCTTGGTGCCCGAGCGCTCCACGGCCTGTTCCAGGGTATCTGCCGTGATGATTCCAAAGATAACGGGGATCCCTTCCTCGAGGGATACACTGGCAATTCCCTTCGCTACTTCGGCGGCAACGTATTCAAAATGGGGCGTGTCTCCACGTATGATCGCACCCAGGCAGAGGATTGCATCATACTTTCGTGTCTTTGCCATTTTCCCGGCTGCCAGGGGTATCTCGAAACCTCCCGGCACCCAGGCCACCTCGATATCCTCGCTGCTGGCACCGTGACGCCTGAGATGGTCCACACCTCCGTCGAGCAGTTTCCCAGAGAAGAAATCGTTGAACCTGCTCACCACGATGCCGAACCTCAGTCCTTCTGCCAGGAGGTCACCCTCGTATACCCTGGTCATTATTCTCATTGCTCCTCTCGTGGATGTGAACCTTGTGGCCCAGTTTGTTGTGCTTCGTTTTCAGGTACCGTTCGTTCATGGGGTTCATCCTGGATGGTACGGGCACCCTCTCCACGACCTCCAGTCCGTAACCCTCCAGCCCCACAACCTTTCGCGGATTGTTCGTCAGCAGTCGAAGCTTGGTCACCCCGAGATCCTTCAGGATCTGGGCACCGATGCCGTAATCCCGAAGGTCCGCGGAGAATCCCAGGCTTTCGTTCGCCTCCACGGTGTCCAGGCCATCGTCCTGGAGGGCGTAGGCCCGCAGCTTGTTGACCAGCCCAATGCCCCGCCCTTCCTGGCGCATGTACAGCAGGACCCCACGTCCTTGCTGTTGAATCAAGTCCAGAGATTCATGGAGCTGGCCCCCACAATCGCAGCGAAGGGATCGGAACACGTCCCCGGTCAGGCACTGGGAATGGATGCGGATCAGGGGAGCCGCATCGCCCGTGACGTCACCCAGGACAAGGGCCAGGTGCGTATCGTCGGTCAGTACCTCGCGATAGGCAAGGATGCTGAAGATACCCTGTTCCAGGGGCATGGTGCTCTCAGCGACCTTCTCGATTAACTTCTCTCGCTTCCGCCGGTATCGGATCAGGGCCTCGATGGTCAGCATCTTCAGCCCGTGCTCGTCCGCGAACGTGCGGAGGTCGGGTACCCTCGCCATCGTCCCGTCATCTTTCATGATCTCGCAGATGACGCCCACCGGCTTCAGCCCAGCCAGCCGCGCCAGGTCCACTGCAGCCTCGGTGTGACCTGCCCTGCGCAACACGCCGCCCTCCCGGGCGACCAGGGGGAAGATGTGTCCGGGGCGCCGGAGCTCGTGGGGCCTGGTGTCGGCAGAGACCAGGGCCCGTATCGTCGCTGCCCGGTCACCGGCGGAGATCCCTGTGGAGGTACCTATCCCGTCAACAGAAACGGTGAAGGCAGTCCGCATGTTGTCGGTGTTCTCGGAGACCATGGGGAACAGGTCCAGTTCTGCCGCCCGGGCCTCGGTGAGGGGAGTGCATATGAGCCCCCTGCCAAACCGGGCCATGAAGTTGATCATCTCCGGGGTCACAGCTTCACCGGCACCGACCAGGTCGCCCTCGTTCTCTCGATTCTCGTCGTCCACGACCACGACCATTTTCCCCTGCCTGATGTCCTCGATCGCTTCTTCCACGGATTCGAACGTCACCTTTGTCATTGGAACCCCTTCCTCGTTAGCGTTTCCAGGCTCAGACCCGCTTCATGCCGCTGCTGCAGGAAATGTTCGACGTATTTGCCCAGCATATTGACTTCAAGGTTGACAGGGTCGCCCACGGTAGCGAACTGCAGTGTCGTCTCATCCAGCGTGCGGGGGATCACCGAGACGGAGAAGACTCCGCTTCCGGTCCTGGCCACGGTCAGGCTGATCCCGTCGACGGCGACGGAGTCCTTCAGGACCAGGTAGCGCATGATCTCGTTGCTGGCGCTGATCTCGAAGACGGTGGCAATGGATTCGCGGCGGATGCCCTTCAGTCGACCGACTCCATCGACATGACCCTGGACGATGTGCCCGTCCAGGCGATCCCCGGGTCTCATGGCTCGTTCCAGGTTGACGGGCGCACCCTTTCCGAGGTTACCGAGATTCGTGCGGCGAAAGGTCTCTGGCATCACATCGGCGGCGAACCGCCCGGGTTCAAGACCCGTTACCGTCAGGCAGACGCCATTGACGGCAACGCTGTCACCCTCATCGAGGGCCCCCAACACCTGCGTTGCCCTGATGACGAGGGCCAGGGAGGAGCCGTGGCCCTCCACCTGGTCTATCTTGCCCATTTCCTGAACGATGCCTGTGAACACGTCGTCGCCTCCTATCCGTAGTGAGGGTAGCCTTCCATTAGCATGTCCGGGGGGAAGGGCCGGAAGGTAACATTGCGTAGTTCGGTGGCCTCGGCAACCTGTGCGATTCCCGTGCCGTCCACGGGTGAAGGTGCAGATCGTCCACCCAGGATCTTTGGCGCAATGAAAAACAGGACCTTGCTGACCAAGGCCTCCATGAAGAGGCTCGCGTTGATGGCCCCGCCGCCCTCTACCAGTATGCTGATGATTTCCTCTTCTGCGAGGTCCCTCAAGAGATCTGCCAGGGGTACTCGTGGGCCTGGATACACCCTGACCTGAACACCGCGATGGCGCAGGAGTTCGAGCTTCTCCCTGTCTGCCCGCGTCGTCGTGGCGAGGATCAGGGGAGCTTCGGATGACCTGAGCACCTTTGCCGCCAGTGGAATCCGGGCCGTCGAATCCACCACGATCCTGGTGGGGTCCTTCTTGCGGAAGGGGCCAAGACGGGAGGTGAGACGGGGATCATCTTTCAGCACCGTGTTGATTCCCACCATCACCGCGTCGTAACCCGTTCTCAGGTAGTGAACGTAGGTTCGTGCGGGCAGTCCGCTGATCCAGCGGGAATCCCCGGTCCGCGTGGCTATCTTCCCATCCACGCTCATGGCAGCCTTGACCACGACAAAGGGTTGATCCTGCGTCATATAGCCCACGAAGGCCTCGTTGAGTTTTCTCGCCCGCTCCCCGAGCAGTCCGACCGTCACCTTCACACCTGCCCTGCGGAGGGTTTCTATGCCCCGCCCGGATACCTGTGGGTTGGGATCCTCCATGGAGGTGATCACGTGGTCGATGCCTGCATGGATGATGGCGTCGGTGCACGGGGGAGTTTTTCCCCAGTGGGTGCAGGGTTCTAAGCTGACATACATCGTGGTTCCCCGCGCTTTTCCTCCGGCATCAGTGATTGCCTCGATCTCGGCGTGGGGCTGCCCCGCGGCCCGGTGATAGCCCTGCCCTATCACGGCTCCTTCACGGACGATCACGGCTCCCACCATGGGATTGGGATGGGTAAATCCCCAACCCCGGCGTGCCAGTTGTAGTGCCTGGTGCATGAACTGTTCCTGCATCTCGACCTCCACAAAAAATGCCCTGAACACAGGTTCAGGGCCCTCGATTCCGCTTCTGTCCTCCAGACTGTACTGTCGGCTCCGGAATCGCACCGGAATCCTGCCTTTCGGCTCACGGGCTCGTCCACCTGGGAATTACCGCCGGTCAGGAATTGAAGACACGCTGTCTCCTCACCTTGCCCCGAAGCTGTGTTGTATTTTCGGCAGTTTACCCTATTCGAGTTGCTTCCGCAAGGTCCGGGTGCAGGAGATTTGTGCCGGGGTTTCACCTGCAGTGTGAACCCTTTGCCCTTCGTGTGGGGTGAGCTGGCTGGGTGCGGGTAGGGGATGGTCTGCTCCTGGAGCGATGCTGGATTCCACGATTCGGCGATGTGTTCGGCATCGGGTTTCTAACCGATACATACATACAGACAGGGCATAAGGAGGCGACCGATGATGGAGACCCTGAAAGGGTTGAACGTTGATGAACTCGGAGGTCTGCAGGGATATTGCGTTGGCATAGCAGATGGATTTGAAGATCGCCGCCCGGCACTCGCTGCGTTCTGGCGTGAACTGGCTGGGATGACCCGGCAGGCCCTGGCGAAGGAGACCTTGAAGATCGTCCAGGCTCAGCGAGAGCTGCACCGGGGAGAACACGGTGAGGTGCAGACTGCCGGGATCGAAACGGGCCGGGAGTCCATTTCATCCTACCTCAGGTCGATGAACTGGACGGATCGGTCGACCGAGAGCACTGCCCCTGAAGAGTGGGGCGATGATGATGACGGGGATAGCAGTTCCCAGTCGATGCAGGGGGAGAGGTAATCCGCGCATCGTCCGGTTTCCCCTGCTGTGCTTCATCGATGATGCTTGCAGCTCGTGCATCCTTGTATCGTCGATTTGCCACCTCCGGTTCTGGCATCAGCGCAACAACGCCGTGAAGTTCCATCCACGATGAAGTGCCTAACTGGCATGCGAAAGCCCTACCAGCCACACGACCCTGGATCCCGGTGTCGGCGCCAGGCCCGCTGATACCGGGTCCCGTGCAGGGCAGGCTCCCAGCTGGTATCTATGTTGCCTGCGGTCGATACCCACGTACCCGCTGATCCACGGCGTTTGCCCACTGCTCTCCCGGTGCAAAATGATAGCAGGCGAATCGAACCGGAAGAGCTGATTGACAATGATACAGGCCGTCTGCTATAGTTTGGTGCGGATGAAAACATATCCTTTAACTCGATCCAGAGAGGTCGATAAGGAGGCGGTGGCGTTGGTGCCACAGGGTAGACGAGTAACTGCAGCGAACACTTCAGCAGCATCTACTGTCCGAAACATCTCCCACAGCAACCACAAGTCATTTGCAATCGATCCTCATCTCTTTCTGCAGCAGCATGTCTGTCGGGCGATGGGTCTCGGTGAGCATTTTGGGCAGCTCACACGGGCCCACAGGGAAAGGGGTTCATGTGATGAATGAGGGCAGCCTCACAGTTAAAGCGCAGATCATGGACGGAGAGGCAATCAGCCGGTCTCTGGTTAGAATCTCTCACGAGATCGTGGAACGAAACAAGGGAGCAGATAATATCGTGCTGATCGGGATCCGGCGGAGGGGTGTCCCCCTGGCCGAGAGGCTCAAGACCATTATCACGGAGTTCCAGGAGGTATCCGTTCCCAGCGGGTCGCTGGACATCACATTGTATCGGGATGACCTGACCTTGCGACATGATCATCCCACCGTGCATCGAACCGATGTCCCCTTCGATATCACCGGAAGAACCGTGATCCTGGTGGATGACGTCCTGTACACGGGACGGACGATTCGGGCCGCCATGGATGCCCTCATTGACCTGGGCCGGCCCTCGACCATTCAGCTGGCCGTCCTCGTTGACCGGGGTCACCGGGAACTGCCCATACGGGCCGATTACGTGGGCAAGAACGTCCCGACTTCCCAGCATGAGGCCGTGGAGGTAAGGGTTGAAGAGGTGGACGCGTCTGAGGAAGTGGTCATCATGGAAAAATCGGAAGGAGCTGAGTGACGTTGCCCGAGCTGAGCAGCAGGCATGTCCTGGACATCGAGTCCATGAGCACCGATGACATCGAGCTGGTGTTGGACACCGCGGAATCAATGCGCGATGTCCTCGATCGGACCATCAAACGGGTTCCCACGCTGCGGGGGCGTACGGCGATCAACCTGTTCTACGAGCCAAGTACCCGCACGCAGACATCCTTTCTTCTTGCGGGCAAATACCTCAGTGCGGACGTTCTCAATGTCTCCAAGGCTACGAGCAGTGCGGTCAAGGGAGAATCTCTTCGGGACATGGTGCTCAACATCGAGGTCATGGGACCGGAGCTCGTGATCCTACGGCACCCCTCTGCAGGTGCTCCCCACTACCTGGCCAGAAACGTCAGCAGTTCGATCATTAATGCCGGCGATGGCCAGCATGAACATCCCTCCCAGGGACTGCTCGATATGCTCACAATGAGGAGTCGAAAGGGCGCCCTTTCCGGGTTGAAGGTGGCCATTATCGGTGATGTTCTGCACAGCCGGGTGGCAAGGTCGAACATCTGGGGGCTGGCCAAGATGGGGGCCGAGGTGGTCGCCTGTGGACCTTCCACCCTGATCCCCCCCTTCGTCGCAGAGATTGGTTGTACCGTCACCAACAACGTCGACGAGGCCGTCCGGGGTGCGGACGTGGTCTACGTGCTGAGGGTCCAGAAGGAGCGCCAGGAGGGCAACCTCTTCCCTGGCGTCCGGGAGTATCACAAGCTCTTTGGCATCGATGCCAGGCGACTGGCCCTCGCCCGTCCTGATGCCCTGTTGATGCATCCGGGCCCCATGAACCGGGGCGTCGAGATCACAAGCGAAGTGGCCGACGGGGCGCAGTCGGTGATCCTGGAACAGGTAACGGCCGGCGTGGCAATCCGGATGGCTCTGTTTTATCTTCTGCTCGGGGGTGGAAACTGACATGGAACGGGTGCTGATCAAAAACGGACGCATTATCGATCCGGCCAACTCAAGGGACGGAATCGCGGACTTGCTCGTCGAGGGAGGCAAGGTTGCTGTCATCGGTGACAACATGTCCGTCGACGGAGCAGAGGTCATCGATGCCACAGGATGCATCGTGACGCCAGGTTTTATCGACATACACACCCACCTGCGCCAGCCCGGCCTGGAGTATAAGGAGGATATTGCCAGCGGCACGCGGGCAGCCGCACGGGGTGGCTACACGTCGGTGGTCAGTATGGCCAACACAGACCCGGTCATCGACGATGAAGCCGGAGTTCGCTTCATCTCGGGTGTTGCCGAAAGGGAGGGTGTCGTTCGCGTATACCCAATGGGTTCGGTCGCCCGGGGGCAGAAGGGCAGGGACATCGCCGAGATGGGTATCATGATCGAGGCGGGGGCGAGGGCCTTTTCCGACGACGGGCATCCCATCGCCTCCGGAAGGATCATGCAGTTGGCCCTGCAGTACAGCGGGATGTTTGGTGTCCCCATCTGCGTACACGAGGAAGACCCGTCCCTCAGTGCCGGTGGCGTGATCAACTGGGGACGGGTTTCGACGATCATGGGTCTGCCCGGGATGCCCAGCGCCGCAGAAAGTGCCATGGTGGCGCGGGATCTCGAAGTGTGCCGGATGGTCGGGGGGCATCTTCATATCGCCCACGTCAGTGCAGCCCGATCAATCGAAATGATCCGGCAGGCGAAGGCCGAGGGTTTGCATGTCACCTGCGAGGTCACGCCCCATCACCTGACCCTCACCGAGGACCTGGTCAGGGAGAGCAAGTATGACACCAACACCAAGGTCAACCCGCCCCTGCGCACCGAAGAGGATCGCCGGATCCTTGTCGCTGCCCTGAACGAGGGCGTCATCGATGCGATTGCCACCGATCATGCTCCCCACAGTTTCGACGACAAGGACCAGGAATACCTCTACGCAGAGTTCGGCATATCCGGGCTGGAGACGGCTTTCTCCCTGCTGCATGATCGGCTGGTCATGACGGGAGAGATCACCTTTGGGCGGCTGATCGAGGCGCTGACCTGGGCACCTGCGTCTATTTTCAAGCTCCCCGGGGGAACCCTGGGAGATGGGGAACCTGCCGATGTCACCATCCTTCGAACCGATCGAGAACGGGCGGTCAACCCGGCGGATTTCGCCTCGAAGGGGCGCAACACGCCCCTGGTGGGATGGAGCCTCACCGGTTCCGTTGAGACGGTTCTGGTCGGTGGGAAGACGGTTCTGCGCGATGGCGCTCTGACATGTTGAACGGATCGGGTGGCCTGTTCCGTGCGGTGGTCCGTGAGCGTCGTCGCGAGGGCGACGCGGCCCACCTGGTCCTTGAACCCGGGGCGGGATTTGATCCCGCACCGGGCCAGTTCGTGCACGTCAGGCCTGCGGACACCGGAGGGACGGATCCCCTTCTTCGCCGTCCCTTCAGTGTCAGCGACTGGGAACCGGGAGCAAACCGGATGCACCTGCTCGTCCGGCCCGTCGGCCGGATGTCATCGCAGCTGTCCCAGCTCGGCCCGGGCGATCTTCTTGACTGCATGGGGCCCCTGGGCCGGGGTTTTCCCCTGCCCTCCGGCGACGGCCGATGCATCCTGGTGGCGGGGGGTGTGGGCGCGGCTCCCCTGATCCTGCTGGCGCGTAAGCTGGCCGGGGCTGGGTTGACCCCGGAGGTTTTCCTGGGAGCCCAGACCGAGAAGAACCTCGTTGGGCCCGCTCTCTTTGCAAGCGCGGGCGCGGTGGTGTCGATCGCCACCGATGATGGGTCGGCGGGTGAGAAGGGCCTGGTCACGGATGTCCTGGCCCGTCATCTGCCACAAGGAGAGGGGGTCGCCGCCGTCTACAGCTGCGGACCCCGGCCCATGCTGGCCGAGGTGGCCCTGATGTTCTCTGCGGCGGACGCCTATGGCTCCTTCGAGGAATACATGGCCTGCGGGGTGGGTGCCTGCAGGGGCTGTTCCATCGCCGTGGGGGATCCAGGCGGTCCGACCCGCTACGCCAGGGTGTGCAAGGACGGCCCCGTGTTTTCCCTGAAGGAGGTGCTGTTCGAATGAGGGATTTGCATGTGCCGTTGGGTCCGTTGACCCTCAAGAATCCCCTTGTCGCTCTCTCGGGCACCTTCGGTTTCGGATCCGACTATGGGGATATGCTGCCCCCCGAGACGTTCGGTGCGGTGATCGTCAAGGGCACATCCCTGCTGCCTTGGCCGGGGAATCCTCCCCCCAGGATCCTGGAGACGCCCTCGGGCATGCTCAATGCCATTGGCCTGGAGAACCCGGGAGTCCAGGAGGTCATCGAGGTTCACCTGCCGCCCCTTCTGCGCTGCGACACGGCCGCCATTGTCAACGTGGTCGGTAAGACCGTGTCCGAGTACGTCGCGGTTGCCAGGGAACTGGATGGCGTCGAGGGTCTGGCAGCCCTTGAACTGAACATCAGCTGCCCCAACGTCGCCGCCGGAGGCATGAGTTTCGGGGTTTGCCCAGACACTGCGTCCGAGCTGGTCTCGTCGGTCCGGGAGGTGACGGACCTGCCCCTCCTGGTGAAACTGACCCCCAACGTGACAGACATCGCCGGGTTGGCCCGGGCGGTGGAGGCTGCCGGGGCGGATGTGATCAGCCTGATCAACACCCTGGCGGGCATGGAGATTGACGTTGAGGCAGGGCGGCCCGTCCTGGGCAATGTGTTCGGAGGACTCTCGGGTCCTGCGATTCGGCCCGTGGCCCTTCGCTGCGTCTGGCAGGTCTATGACGCGGTGCAGATTCCCGTGCTGGGCCTCGGTGGAGCGAGTTCCTTCCGGGACGTGATCGCCTTCATGCTGGCCGGGGCATCGGCAGTGGGTCTTGGGACCGCGTTGTTCTCGGATCCATCGCTGCCGGGGTCCATCCTGGCAGAGCTGGGCGAATACCGCGCTGACGGGCGTGACTGGCCCGTCGGCGATGCGCACAGAGAAAGGGGAGGACCATGATAGCAAAAGATCGTATCATCGTTGCCCTTGATACACCCAGCAGCGAGATAGCCCTCGGGCATGTTTCTGCCCTGATGCCGGGGATCTCGCAGTTCAAAGTGGGGCTGGAGCTTTTCTGCTCGGCCGGTCCCGGAGTGATTGAGAAGCTCAGCGATTTGGGCGGGAGGGTGTTCCTGGATCTGAAGCTGCACGACATCCCCAACACCGTGTCGGGAGCGGGCAGGGCCCTCAGCCATGCCGGGGTCTGGATGACCAACCTCCATGCCAGCGGCGGTCCCGAGATGATGGGTGCTGCCCGGGAGGCCCTTCCCGATACCTTGCTCCTGGCCGTAACGGTGCTCACGAGCCTGGACCAGGAGGTCCTGTCCAAGTACCTGGGGATCCAGATGAGCGTCGAGGAGACGGTCAGCCGCTGGGCTGCGAGGGCTGAGATGGAGGGATTGGACGGTGTGGTCTGTTCTCCGCGGGAGATTGAGGCCGTTCGGTCCGCCGTCGGGAGCGACTTCCTGGTGGTCACACCCGGTATCCGGCCGGCCTGGTCGGAGATGGGGGATCATCGCCGGGCCACGTCTCCGCGTGAAGCCCTTCAGCGGGGAGCGGATTACCTGGTCATCGGGCGCCCGATCACGGGAGCCGGCGATCCCCGGGAGGCCGTCAGGCGCGTGGTCAACGAGATCGAAGGGGAGGATGATGAGCAGTGAATACCTCGGAAGCGATGGAGCGCGACGAGATGTTGCAGTTGTTCCGAGACACGGGCGTCCTGCTGGATGGCCATTTCCGGTTGACCTCGGGCCAACACAGCCCCCAGTTTCTGCAGTGTGCCCAGATCCTGAGATGGCCGGAGCATGCAAGGCGGTTGACCCGAATGATGGCGGATCCCTTCCGGGACGCCGGGGTGAACAAAGTTGTGGGGCCCGCGCTGGGCGGGATCATTCTCTCCTACGAGGTGGCCCGCC
>SKXF01000131.1 GCA_007128555.1 Clostridia bacterium
CGTGCAGGACCAGCATCGCTATACCGGTGACCTCAGGCGTTAGGGCCTGTCGGATCAGGAACAGATCCAGGGCTTTGATAGATCCCAGCACGAGGCCACTCGCTCCCAGGGGGACGAGCATGACGTTGGGCTCGACGGTCCACGCATCTGCCAGGATCACCGTGCCGGCCAGGAGAAAGAGAGCGGCATCGAACTGCAGGCCGAGCACCCAGACGTTGATGGCGACCAGGTCCAGTCTCTCGATGAAACCCGGGATAAAGACGATCCTGGCCATGGAAATCAGCGGTGAGATCTGGTTCTGGGCCTCGTGGGGGCCCAGGCTCACGGTTGCAAGCACCGCCATGAGGAGTAGCGTGAATCCCGAGATTAACGTTCCCTTCACCACGGATTTCACGGCCTGGTTCACGTCAACGGTGTACTTGGCAAGGACCAACACCGTCGCGGCAGAGCTGGCAAACCAAAAGGCCGGGTTGATCCCGGCTTCCAGGACCGGTTCAAGTCCACGGGCAAGAACGGGCTGCAGCAGTCGGATATCCAGGGAGACTGCGATCGGCAGCAGGATCACTCCCAGCAGGATGGACACAACGATGAGGGTGAAGATCATCTCTGCGGCGCGCCCGAAGGCGTCGGGACCAAGATAGGTGCCGTATATGGCGCCCAGGATTACGGTGGTGGCGAAGACCCAGCTGGGAGCCTGCTGGAGCTGGGTTGCGATTAACAGAAAGGCCAACTGGCGGGCCCGCATGATGGCTATGGAGTAGAAGAACAGTCCCACGGCCGTCGCCGCTGCGACCCCGGGGATCGTTCCCAGGACGTCCCTGGCGAAGGTTCCGAAGGTGTCGTCGGGAAAACGGGTGGCCAGGTGTGCTGTTGCCGCTCCCATGAGTGCCCCGGCTGCGGTGGCGAGGATCACAGCCAGCCACGCATCCTGCAGGGCATCGGCGCCCGTGACCACGGGCATGAAGACGAAGATGACAGAGAGGCGGGAGAGCGCTACGATGAGCATCAGCTGCCGGGAGCTTATCACCGATCATTTTCCCCCATTCTTGCTGTCTACATCATCCACACCCCGCTGCCTGGGGACGGGGCCCTGCCTCACCCGGTCTTCAGTGGTTACCGGGCGAACCCGGCGCTGGAGGGATGGTGGCAGCGTGATGAGCTGGTCTCCCAGTTCGCTCACTCGCCCGGGGCTGTACAGCGCCAGGTAGGGCACACCGAAGCTCTTGAGGGAGGCCAGGTGGAAGACGATCAGAACCATGCCCCAGGCTACGCCGTAAAAACCCAGGGTCGAGGCCAGGATCAGGAGGGGAAACCGCATCAGCCTCCATGCGGTCGTCACCTCGTACTGGGGGACAGAGAAGGAGAAGATCGCTCCCGTGGCAGCGACAATGACCAGCCCGGGGGAGACGAAGCCAGCCTCCACGGCGGCCTGTCCGAGAACAATGGCGCCGACGATACTGACGGCCTGCCCGATCGCCCGGGGCAGGCGGGCGCCCGCCTCTCGTAGCACCTCGAGGACAATCTCCACGCCGAAGGCATTCACCGCGGCCGGGAGGGGCACGCCCGTCTCGGTGGCGGCTATGTTCAATAGTAGCGTCAGTGGGATCAGCTCCTGGTGAAAGGTGATCAACGCGATGTAGACGGGGGTGAGCAGGGCGGCCAGTAGAAAGGCCATGATCGATAGAATCCGGAGGACCGAGGGGATGAAGAAACGGAAATTGTAGTCCTCTGCGGCTGCGAAGAAGGCCCAGAACTCCATGGGCATGATCAGGCAGAAGGGGTCGTTGTCCACCAGGATGACCACTCTCCCCTCGGCCAGGCAGGCCACCGCGGTGTCCGGGCGTTCCGTCGCTTTTACCGTTGGGAAGATGGAGAAGGGGTTGTCAGTGATCAGTTCTTGCAGGGTCCGGCTCCCGTGAACCATGTCAATGTCGATGGATTGGATGCGCTGACGAATTTCATCGACCACGTTGGCGGGGGCAATGTCCTTCATGTAGAGCATGCGGACGTCGGTTTTCGATTTCTGCCCCACCACCATCTGTTCCACTGCGAGCTTGCTGCTTCTCAGCCGCCTGCGTATCAGGACCAGGTTCTCGGCCGCAGTCTCCTGCATGCCCTCCCGGGTACCGCGCAGGGTCACCTCCGAAGTGGGTTCCTCGATCGCGCGAGTTTGAAACCCCCGGCTTTCGACGTCGATCGCATTCCGCAGTCCATCAACCAAGAGAACGACATTGCCGTTGATCATGTTATCGATTACCTCGTCGATCGTAGCGAGATCCTCGATCTCCTGGGCTGGCAGAAGGGCGGTTTTGATTTCCTTGAGCAGCTGGGCATCGGATAGATCCCCGGTGAATGCGGGTCGGGCCCAGATCATCAGGGGCTGCATCAGGGCATCATGGATCATCGCTGAATCGACCATGTTATCGAGGTATGCGATGGCTATCCTTCGGGAGGCCCTTCCACCCAGGTAGAACTCCTTGACCACGCAATCTGCGGCATCGGCGAACGTTGCTCGCAGGGCGGCCAGGTTCACCCGGAGGCTGGAGGACAGGGGGATCTTGCCCTGCGCCTTGCTCCCGGACGGCGTGGATCGCCAGGCGGACAGCATTTTCAACAGACGGTCGACGAAGATGGTTACCACCTCGCCATGAAGCTTTTCCGCAGGGGAGGGTTTTATGCACAGGGACGGGGTGACCTGGTGCAGGTGGCCTCTTTGCGGGGACCTGCGGGACGGATCAAGGTGCAATGGAGCAGCTGCCCCAGCGACGACCGGGAAGCTTCTGGACCTTCTCCTGGGCGGACTCTGCTTCAGCCAACACTGGGAATGAAATCCCAGAGGGAGGATCTGAGGTGGTGCCGAGAGAATACCTTCGTTGTCCGATCATTCGCTACAGTCCAGGGGAGATGATCAAGATGGAAGATGATGTACCGTCCAAAGCTGCAGGAGTCGAGTTTGGCGCCGTAGATCTGGCCCTTACGGGTGTGATGCTGGTGTGGGGGGGCAATATGATCGCTGTCAAACTTGCCCTGACGGAGATCAATCCCATGGCGTTCAACGCCCTGCGATTTGCTCTGGCCTCGGTGACGATGTTGACCATCCTGCTCATCACGGAGAG
>SKXF01000152.1 GCA_007128555.1 Clostridia bacterium
AGAACTGGTGAGGGCCCTGACCCACGATGCGCCGCTGATCATGAACTGGCTCGAGGACCTGGGCTGCATGTTCAACAAGGATGCCGACGGGACCATGGAGACCATCCACGGCGGCGGGACCTCGCGCAAGAGGATGCACATGGCCCGCGACTACACGGGTGCCGAGATCATGAGGACGCTCAGGGATGAGATGAAGAACCACTCCATCCCGGTCATCGAGTTCTGCTCCGTCGTGGAGCTGCTCCTCGATGATGAGGGCCGGTGTGGCGGTGCCGTGGTGGAGAACTTCGAAACGGGCGAGATACAGATCGCAAGGGCAAAGACCACGATTCTCGCAACGGGAGGCTTCGGCCGCCTGCATGTTTCGGATTTTCCGACAAGCAATCACTACGGAGCGACGGGAGATGGACTGGTGATGGCCTATCGCGCCGGCTGCAGGCTGGCGTTCATGTCATCCACCCAGTTTCATCCCACGGGGGTCGCCTTCCCGGAGCAGTTAGTTGGACAGTTGGTCACCGAAAAGGTCCGGGGGATCGGGGCGCAGCTGGTCAACGTCCACGGGGAGCAGTTTGTGAACTCCCTGGAAACCCGCGATGCCGTGTCCTCGGCGATCATAAGGGAGTGTCTCAGCCGGGGCAATGGATACGTGACCGTGACCGGACAGCCGGGGGTTTGGCTGGACTCGCCGATGATCGAACAGATCCACGGGCCGGGTTCCGTCAGGGCCCAGCTGCCCGCCATGTTCCGGCAGTACGAGAGGTTCGACATCGATATGAGCAAGGATCCGATCCTGGCCTATCCCACGTTGCACTATCAGAACGGTGGGGTCGAGATCGATGACTCGGGTCAGAGCCTGCAGGTGCCGAACCTGTATATTGCGGGTGAGGCTGCAGGGGGGATCCACGGGAATAACCGCCTGATGGGCAACAGTCTACTTGACATTCTTGTCTTTGGTCGGAGAGCCGGTCAGAGGGCAAGCGCCCAGGTGGGTGGCATCGAAACCGGGAAGCTGAGTGTCGATCATGTCAGGCGCTTCAATGACGATCTGGCGGAGAAGGGCCTGGGGGAGAGAACCTCGCCCATGCTACTGCCGGATTACGTGACCCGGTAGACAGAACTCAAAGATGCCTGAAGTTGTGACAGCTTACGGCTGTCATGGGGCTTGCGGTGGACGCAGAGCGCCCGGGGATCTCTCCGGGCGTTTCTGCTGTCTTTCGACACGGGGATCCTGTGCGAAGGTGGAACATCTGCCGGTCTTGTGCGTCTATGCCTAGTGGTGCAGGTAAGATGAAATCCCATGCCTTAGGAGTGGTAACGTGAGACATCCCTGGCTATCCGGAGTCGTGGTCTTAGTCAGTATCCTGGTCCTGATCCTGGTCCACCAGGTGGTTCAGGTTCGGGCGGACGTGGAACACCTGTCCCAGGTCCTGGACAACCAGTTCCAGCACTTCAACGAGAAAGTCATACACTTGCAGAGGGAGTTGCAGCGGATGGAAGAGGCTGCTGCCTGGTACGCCCGACCCACGTTTGATCTGGTCGGGATCACCGAGGCTGGCGATGCTGTGCAGGTATCTTTGACATGGAAGTTCAACGAGTTGTCCGCGGATGCTGAAGTGGGGCTGAACTACCAGATGGTCGAAGGTGAGTGGGAGGAGGCCGTGGCGGAGAAGGTTTCCAGCCTCACCTACCGTGCCGAGTTTGAAGTACCCCTGGCAGGGAGTGATCCTCCGATTTTCATGCAGTTCACGAGCAGGACCTCCGGTCAGTATCACGATGAGATGCAAGCTGAGAGCCAGGGGCCCATCGTGCACTATTTCATCACCGCCCGGGACGGGGATCAGCAAAGAAGTGCCGAGGAGGAAACCATAGATCTGTCCAGGATCATGGGCGTTTACCATTTGAACGTCGCTGGAGACGGAACAGCTGAAACCTATCAGGCTAAGATTGACCTCGTTCACAGGGGTGCTGCCTTCGAGGTTTTCGAGACGGCTTCTGCCGAGATCGTCCTTTTCGATGACAATGATCGGGAGATCAGCCGCCTTCAACTTGAGTCGTTCGCCGGCGCCGAGCAATGGCATGGCCTCCTTGAAAGTGCAGAGGCCCCCGCCTCTGTGCAGACCCTCATCACCTTCATCGGTGGACCAACCGCAGAGATCACGTTCCCCCTGGTTCAGCCCCGGTAGTCCATATAGGGGGCGCTGCTTATGCAGCCCCTCTGGTCTGTCCGGATTGTGATCACGAGACGAAGGGACATCCACTCTCGGTGCGAATGGCTGTGATTCCCAACGGCGGTCGGGTGTACACGGGCGGAGGTGCATGCCGAAACAGAGGAAGCGGAGAGGGGATCTTCTCATGGAACACCCAGCGGAGACGTTCCGGAGGACATGAGTAGGCAGCAAGGGGAAATGCCGTGCGGCGGCCGCCCGTGCCTTTCCCGCCGAACATGAAGATCAGCCACTGATTCCAATCCGATGGCCAGTGATTCAACGACCGTTCGACCCCTGTTTCGTGCTGTGTGCCGTTTATGTCCGTTCCAACGCTGCGCCTCCGGGGTGCCAAGGGATCACCGGCCTCACGATGGAGACCATGAGAACCTATCCCAGAGCACAAAGAGGGCCACGATAGCGATGCACAGGATCGAGGTCACGGTGAACGTAGACCCGAATCCGTACGTTTCGGCCATACCACCCAGCAGGGGTGCGGTGATCAGCAGGCCGATCCGGCTAGACGTGCTACAGATGGCCATGCCAAGGGAACCCTGCGTTTCCGGTACCGCATCGAGGGCCATGAGGTTGATGCCGGGCGCCAGTGCGCCCGAACCCAGGCCCACAACCAGGCATGCGAAAGCAATGGCCAGTGGCTCATGGACTCGTGGTATGATGAGATTTCCAATGGCCATCAGCGCGATGGAGATGGACAGCACACCGGGTAGAGATATGAAGCGGCAGATACGGCCGAACAGGACCCTGAAGATGATGGATCCGAACTCGCGGACAGCAATCAGGGTTCCCACCATCATTGCGATCTGAGCGTAGCGATCCTCAATGTATAGAGGGAAAATCGTGTTGCCCAGACCCTGCCACAGTGTCACCATCAACGCGACGAAGA
>SKXF01000331.1 GCA_007128555.1 Clostridia bacterium
AAATTGAAAATGCCGTCACCCGCAAGACCACGGCCTGTTTCGAGCCCTCCATCGACTACGTGGTCGTCAAGGTTCCTCGCTGGCCCTTTGACAAGTTCGCCTGCGCCCAGCGCAGCCTCGGCACCCAGATGAAGGCCACCGGTGAGGTGATGGCGCTCGGGCGGTCCCTGGAGGCTGCCCTGCTGAAAGCGGTCCGTTCCCTCGAGATCGGTGCCCACGGCCTCAGAATGGATGATCTCGGCGACAGGCCGGTGACCTGGCTCAGGGAGAGCATCTCCGAGCCGAACGACGAGCGCCTCTTCGTCGTCGCCGAGGCCCTCCGCCGTGGGATGACACCGGGCGATATCTACGAGATCTCCGGCATTGATCCTTTCTTCAGTCACAAGATCCTCCGGATCGTCGAGATGGAGGCAGAGATCGGTGCCTTCGCGGACCTGGGCATCGGCTCCCTGCCGAGGAACACCCTGCAGAAAGCAAAGCGCATGGGCTTCGCCGACGCAACCATAGCCGAGTTCACAGGATGTGAAGAGATCGAAGTTCGCAGGGCCCGCAAGGAACACGGCATCAAGCCGGTCTACAAGATGGTCGATACGTGCGCCGCCGAGTTTGAAGCGGTCACCCCGTACTTTTACTCGACCTACGAGGAAGAGGACGAAGCCGTTGTCTCTGACCGGCGAAAGATCGTCGTCCTCGGCTCCGGGCCGATCCGCATCGGACAGGGCGTTGAGTTTGACTACTGCTCCGTTCACTCCCTGTGGGCGCTCGGGGATGAAGGGTTCGAAACCATCATCATCAACAACAACCCGGAGACCGTGTCAACGGACTTCGACACCGCGGACCGCCTCTATTTCGAACCCCTGCAGACCGAGGATGTCCTGGAGATCCTGGAAAAGGAGAACCCGGAGGGCGTCATCGTTCAATTTGGTGGACAGACCGCCATCAATCTCGCCGAACCCCTGGCGGAAGCAGGAATCCCCATCATCGGCACATCGGTCGACGACATCGACCGGGCAGAGGATCGGGATCGGTTCGATCAACTGCTTCGAAAGCTGAGCATCCCCTGCCCCCCGGGAGCGACCGCCACGTCGGTGGCGCAGTCCCTGGCCGTTGCCGGTACCGTCGGTTACCCGGTCGTGGTCCGTCCTTCCTACGTGCTCGGGGGCCGGGCCATGGAAATCGTCTACAACGACGAGGAGCTCATGCAGTACATGGCGACAGCCGTACGTGTGTCGCCTGACCACCCGGTACTGATCGACAAGTACCTCCTCGGGAAAGAGCTGGAGGTTGACGCCATCTGCGACGGCGAGACGGTACTGATCCCGGGCATCATGGAACACATCGAGCGGGCCGGCGTGCACTCCGGTGACAGCATCGCCGTCTACCCCGCGCCCTCGATCGACGGGGCAACGAAGGAGAGAATCCTGGACCACACGAGACGCCTGGCCCGTGCCCTCAGGGTGAAGGGAATCATCAACATCCAGTACGTCCTGTTCGAGGGAGAGCTGCATGTGATTGAGGTGAATCCCCGCTCCTCCCGAACCGTCCCCTTCCTCTCCAAGGTGACCGGGGTTCCCATGGTGAACCTGGCAACCCGGGCCGCCCTCGGCCGCAAGCTGCCCGACATGGGCTACCATGGAGGACTCATCGCCGACATGCCCTACGTGGCGGTGAAGGCACCCGTCTTCTCCTTCAGCAAGCTCGTCGACCTGGATACCTTCCTCGGGCCGGAGATGAAATCAACGGGTGAGGTGATGGGCATCGACCTCGATCTGCCCCGGGCCCTGTATAAGGCGCTCCTCGCCGCCCATCTTTCTCTGCCCCCCTCGGGGAGTGTCCTTGCCACCATCTCGGACCGGGACAAGGACGAGGCGATCCCCCTGCTTCTCCAGCTCTCCGAGATGGGATATGAGCTCTATGCCACCGCTGGAACCGGGAAGGCCCTCGCCCTGGCTGGCTGCGAAGCTACCGTGGTCAACAAGGTATCCGAGGGAACGCCCCACGTGGTCGACCTCATCCGCAGTGGCGAGATCGACGTGGTCATCAACAGCCTGACCCGGGGCAAGGTGCCTGAGCGCGACGGCTTCCGCATCCGCCGCGCTGCCACCGAGCTGAACATCCCCTGCCTGACCTCCCTTGACACGGCGCGGGCCGTCATCGATGTCATGGGCCAACTGCGCACCGGCGCGCCCCTCAGCTGTCTTGCCATCCAGGACTACCTGGCCAGGGGGAAGATGGCGACAGATCACCAGTCTGCTGCTGGCAACGGCTGACAGACGAATACAAAACAACCTCGCCTCTGGATACCGCCCCGGGGACGAGGTCTGCAACCCGAAGCTAGGACGATCGATGCATGCCTGATATCAGCGTGCCTGGTGAACGGATGCTAGGTGCTGCTATCATGTCCCTCCATGCCCCAGATCGGGGGCTCCCGCGCGGACCATGCGATCGCTTATGCCCAGCCATGGGACAACCGGGTGGCCGTTGACAAACAGGTTCGAACGTCCATGTGCTCTATTCAAGCAGGTGCGACATTTGCTGGATCCGTATGTTTGAATGCTTCTCCTGCAGTTTATCAATGACGAGCTTAGCAATCTGATCCGGGGATCTCCGATCGATTTGCACATCCCCACGCTCTCCCGGCGATGAATGAAAACCCCAGAAATATCCTCATGCAACTCAAGGATTGGAAGCACCGGTGGCGAAGGGCTTGGGAGATGCACCCAGGGGTCCGTCCCCTGTCGGGTGAGTTGACGTCAATGAAACCCCAGGTGAACGAAGGGAGTCCGATGATGATCAGCACAGCCTATGAAGTCCTGTCCTTGAGGGAACAAGCTGGAATTGTGAATGGGTGGCTGGAGCACAGGATGCGGGAGGTCCTACCGCACATCATGGAGAGGGAAGGCTTCGACTTGTGGATCGTGGCAGGGGAAGAATACAACGAGGGCCCGGTTCTGATGACCCTCCTCCCTGCCGAGATGATCTCGGCCAGGAGAAAGACCATCCTCGTCTTTCATCGCACAGGCGACAACGAGATGGAGCACATGCTGGTGGGCAGGCACGGAATCCTGGAGCAGTACGGCCTGGGCACGTTCTACACCGAGGA
>SKXF01000424.1 GCA_007128555.1 Clostridia bacterium
CCGTCGGGTGCATTCCGTTCACAACGATGAAGCCGACGGCTATCGGGAGCAGGGTTCCGAAATCGCCCATGGCTCCCGAGAGTTCCCGAAGACTGAACTCGTAATCGCCCAACCTGAACATAAGACTTTTCCTCTCGTTCGTCAGCGTCCCGACTGCACTATCGAATCCAAGGGGGGCCCGGGGGAGCGAAGGAAAGGGTCGCCCCCTACTCACATTACGATATGCGGTGTTGTTCTCCTGCCCTGATCATGGGGTGTTGAGTCCATCGGTGCGTCATGCCCCAACTGAAGGGCCGGGAGGTCTGCCTGCTCAGGGCAAGTGCCGCAAAATCCGTCCGTTTTGCAATCCAGGTCCCGTCAAGGCGCTCATACCGCTGGAGGTCACCCTCTACTTCAGCTGATAGGGTTATCTGCTGCGCGAATCGCGGTATGCCATGCAGGATGGAAGCGTTCCACGGGTGCCTTTACCCACCCGCATGAAACAGGGCCCATGGTCCATCTCTTTTTGTCTCATACATGACCTCTGTGGGTCTCCACGCAGGAGACTCCTACCGATGCCCCACACACAAAGCGAGCCGCTCTGGTCATCAGAACGGCTCGCTTCAAACCTGCCCACCAGCCTTTACTCAGAGTCTATATGAGGATTGTCGGTCAGGACTTCGTCAATGATCTTGTTGGCCGCTTCCAGGTCCACATCCATGGCCAGGGCGATCTCGCTGCAGAGGATCTCCCTGGTCTCGTCGAGCATCTTGCGTTCTGACGTGGCCAGTCCGCGATGCTCATCGCGAGCCGTGAGGTTGCGCACGACCTCGGCTACCTCGAAGATGTCACCCGTCTTAATCTTCTCTGTGTTGGCCCTGAAGCGCCGGTTCCAGTTAGAAGACATCTTGGTCTGTTTATCTCGGAGCATATCAAGGCACTCATTGATCGTTTCCTCGTTAACAACCTTGCGAAGGCCTACGGCCTCGGCCCCGTCCACCGGAATCATCACTCTCATGTCACTGGCTTTCAACGTTACCTCAAGGTACTCACATTCGGCACCCAGCACAGTTCGATTCTCGATGGATTTGATGGTTCCAGAACCGTGACTCGGATAGACAACTCTATCCCCTACTTTGAACTCCAAATTGCAACCCCCATCCATAGAATCTCGGTAGGTTGGGAGATGAGGGTCTTCTCCCAAGCCTTTAACTATGCTCTTACAATTATAGCACACACTCGCCCATTGATACAGTTTGCGAGCCATGTATGGACTGCATTGCATGATTGGTGTTCATTCCGTACCCATTGCGAGCAGCACCTACTGCTTGCCCTTGCCTCGCGGCTGGCATACGGTCTCAAGAAGCTGCGTGTCGAAAAAGTCCTTGGCGTGGGCTGGTTTCATAACGACGGCAGTATCGGCTCCTCCGCCAGAGCCGCCGAGAACCATGATTTCGATGTCGTGGGGTATCATGGCTGCATCTTTGGCCATGACAGCGATTTCGAAGCACACCTTCATACCCTGGCCAAACATGCGGAGCGTTGCTGATACGAGCCCACCTGGATACAGACCTCCCCAGTTCGAGGTGACCGAGCGTTCGATGTTGGCAAACAGGTGGGTCGTGGTGAGAACAGACACACCCTGCCCGGCCAGGGACTCCCGCATGTCCGAGCTCATCTCGTCACCGCCGGGTTCGCGGAAACCGGCATGGTGGGTGACGGCCACGATGTTGAGCTCGGCCTCGGGCCAGACCTTGTTCTGTTCCTCCAACAGCACTTCCGCCGTGTAGCCGCTGTTTGTGGCGACAACGAAGTCCGTGATGCCCAGTGCTTTCGCTCGTTCCAGGGCAGCCTGGACGGTATCCTCGGTACATTCACGACCAACACGATCCCAGAGCATCATATGTATCATCCTCCTGACCTAGGTTCTTAACGGTATCGATTCATGCCGATTCTACATCACCAATTATAGCGATATTTTCCACGTGATGCAATTTGACGGGGTAGTCTGCCCCCTGCGTTCCTTGAGGAGACGGACCGATGGTAGTAGACTGGAGAAAGATCGCATATCGGAGGTGGCCTCATTGCACACATGTATTCACGGTAGTGATTTTTATAATATGGACTGCGTTACCGGAGCGCAAGAGTACGTGCCAGGCAATTCTGTAGACCTGATCATAACCGATCCCCCCTACGGGATCGGCGGTGAGAGCCTTGATATCCACTACAATCGAAACGAGTCCTTCGTGGTGGACGGTTACGTGGAGATCCCGCTGGAGGAGTATGCCAGCTTCAGCCTCGACTGGATCAGGGAAGCTGAGAGAATACTGAGGCCGGGCGGTCAGATCTACATCATTTCAGGCTACACTAACTTGTATCACATCATGCATGCCCTGAGACAGACCCGCCTGTACGAAGTAAACCACCTTATATGGAAATATAACTTCGGCGTGTACACAAAGAAGAAGTACGTATCATCGCACTATCATCTGCTTTACTATGCAAAGCCCGGTGCTGATCGGGTCTTCAATCTCCATTGCAGGTACGGGCAGCAGGAGAAAAGCACCGAGGGTCGTTCCCTGAACTACAGGGACCGGGAGGACGTCTGGTTGATCAACCGGGAGTACAAGCCCGGCCGAGCGAAGAATAAAAATGAACTCCCGAAAGAGCTGCTGATCAAGATGATGCAATACAGCAGCAACGAGGGAGATCTCGTGTGCGATCTGTTCATGGGAGGTTTCTCCACCGCCCGGACTGCGATTGGTCTGGACAGGCGTTTTGTCGGGTTCGAGGTGTCAGATAGTATCTTCGCCCATGGAATACAGTCCATGAACGAGGTGAGACCGGGTGAGATCATCGGGTCGTTACGCCGCCCTCGAACGGAGGCGCCCGCAAACGAGGGGCAACGCTGGACGGACGAGGAGGTGGCACGCCTCCTCAGTAGATACCGGTCACTGCGCCGTAAGGGCCTGTTGAAGAAGGAAGCCGTGGCTGAACTCGGCAAGGAGTTTGGCCGGGGGCGGTTCTCTGTCGAGCGGATTATCCGAGAACACGGGTGAGGCCGGACGTGGTGGGGTCGACATGTCCCCGTGGTTTGGGTTGCCCGGATCGGCACCGACG
>SKXF01000261.1 GCA_007128555.1 Clostridia bacterium
CAGATTGCTCGTCTCAAGGATGAGAACCTGGAGCTTCGCGAGGAACTTGAGGCTATCGAGGATCCAGGGGAGGATCCGGACGAAGACCCAGGTGAAGATCCGGATGAGGAGCCCGATGACGAGGTTGAAAGGGCGAGGCTGTGGTCGCTGGAAGACCTGGAGTATCACCCGCAGGTCGACCACATGAAGGTTCGAGGGGAAGAGGCAGGCTATTCGCCGGGAAGCACACTGTGGACGCCGGCGGCTGTTGAGATCCCGGCAGAGATGGCTGACTCTGCAGGTTCGACATACGAGGATCCGGGGTCGCTATTAATGGATTTCGCTGAAACCCTGGGTTTCGAGCACGACCTGGGACAGAACGTGTGGCAGCTGACCAGCAGGGCGATCATCGATGGCGATGAGGCCGTGGGCGTGATCATGTTGTGGGGTTTCAAGGATGATTCGGTCGCGGGTACCGACTATCGAGTGCACATGGAGCGTTCGGAGGGCCGGTGGTTCATCACCGACACGGAGATGCGTCACCATTGTTGGAGAGGCCTCTCCGAGGACCAGCTGCTGTGCCTGTGATCGGGCAAGAAGCGAGGTTGATGAGCAGCGATATCATCGACGAGTGCGACGGCAGACAGTGTTGCAGCCACTGCCAGGTGAGTACGCCCCCCGGTCAGTAGTGATCCGGGGGGTGTCAACCTGCCCGGTTTCCATGCTGGAAATGGAGTGGATGGATTCCAGGCCGTATCCATCAAGTTAGTAGTTGTCTTCTAGCAGGCGAACAAGGTCGCTGAAAAGGCCGTATCCACTCTGCTCGATCCTGGGCTCATGCTCCACGATGGAGATATCCCCCATGAGGTCCGTACGGATCCTGAGGAGAGACGTGGTCCCGCGGACTCTGGCCATTTCCGAGTTCACAGGGACCTCGACCAGGGCGACCTCTCCTTCGGGAGTATCCTTTTTGTAGGCAGCACGACAGATGAGCCTGAGCCTCATTCCTCGCCCCCTTGCTTCGGCCACCCTACCGCTGTTCACATGTTCAATACCCTGCCGGGGGATCTCGCAGGGGGTGACATCCGCATCCATCCAGGCGTTCATCAGGGCTGCAGTCTTGCAGGCAGAATCCCAGCCCTCGATGTCCGCCGCCGGGTCCGCTTCTGCGAAGCCCATGTCCCGGGCAATCACCAGGGCCGAGGATACATCTGAACCCTCCATGAGCTGGTCAAGGACGAAATTGGTCGTTGAGTTCAGGACCCCTTGAAACCCCGTTACGGTGCAGCCGGGAAGGCATCTGTCGACGAGGTTGAATACGGGGGCACCGTCCATCACGGCCGTCTCGTACAGGAATGCCCTGCCCGTCTGTCGAGAGAGCTTCTTCAAAGCCTTCAGGCCACAGGCAACGGGCCCCTTGTTGGCTGATATCATGTGTATTCCGTTCTGAAGAGCTGTTCTTACGTGATCCATTGCGGGCTGTCCCGACAGGTGGTTGAGCGATGTCATCTCGAATGCCACATCGGCGGAGCTGCTCTTGATAAAATCCAGGGCGCTACCTTGAAATTGGGGAAGAGCCGTGAAGCCCGCCGCCCGCCTGTATTCCTCCATGACCTGTTCCGGGCCAAGACCCGGATCCGTGAGAAACCGACCGTGATTTTCGGTGACTGCACCTGTGATGAGCACCCGTACGCCGTATTGCTTCTTCAAGTGGGCTTCTTTTTTGGTCAGAATGTCGAGGAAAGCGCGGGCTACAGCGCCAAACCCCAGTAAGACGCAGCGAATCGATGTCACGTTCCACACCTCCTGCCTTCCGTCATTGTGATTATGGAATCTTGCCCGGTTATACGCAAGGGTCTGCCCGTGTTCGCGGAGGTTTTCCAGGGCTATCAGGCAGAGTCCTGTGCCATTACGAGGTTTGCCCAGGGAGAAGGTCTTAGACATGGCCAGGGCCCGCTCGTCCAGGAACTCCCGAGTGGGCCAGCCCCGTTTCAGGTCCCATCTGGGTTGGTGTAATATTCATTCAGCATCGGTTCCAGGTAGAAGATCAGCCCTGTCGACGGGTCGCATTCGTTCGGCAGAGGTTCTGAGAGAGAACGCTCGGGCAACCGGTCATCCTTGCCTTCGATGCCCTCGCGGACGCAGAAGGATCGCTCCACCTTGATGATGCGTTTGCCTGCCTTTCTCGATCCAGGTTCGTCCAGGTCCCAGCGTGATCACGTTCAAAAACAGAGTCCAGGGGCATGGCCTCCATGCATACGGCCGTTCCTACACACATCGAGGCTGTCGATGATGGCATGCCATTCCTCGAAATGCCGTCTCATTCGTGTTCGTTGTGGCCCGTCCTGTTTCCTGCGGGACACGCAGGAAACAGGCGACACATGGGGAAAGGCGAGGTAGTACCTTTGAAATGGCCGTTACACGGGACTGATGGCTCTGATCGTCCCGGGGCTGGAGGCCTTGTAATCCCGCCAGATGACAGAGAAGGCGTGGAAGGTCTACTGCCTGATCCCAATTATGATGAACTAGCATGATCACGGGGGAGAATGTGGGAGTGGGCCCGAGGCAGCGACAGGTTGAACCTGTCCCGTCAGAGAGGTATGGAGTTGTAGAGGGGTAATAAGGAGGTTTTTCAATGACTGCCTGGGTGAAACGAAAGGCCCCGATGCATTGCGGGCTCTTATTTGCCATGGGCTCATTTACATGGTGGATCGTCGGTATGGTGTACACCCTCGGCCATACGCTCTTCACCGGCCTGCTTCCGCGGCCGGTCTATCATGCTCTGAGTTATCCCATAGCTGGGCCGTTTTTATTAATCTCCGAGTACTTGCTCAGCGGTCATGTTCGTTTTCTATACCACGTCGTGCTGGCCATGGCCCTGGGCTTTGTCATCGGTGTTGTGTTCGGCCTGCTGAGGGCGAAGTAGAATCCCCTGTCGCCGGTCAGGAGCACACGGGGTATTCGCCCTGTAGTTAGGTATGAAGCATGCAAACGTCACCTTCAGACCACAGGGGAGTTGCCGTGGACATGCAGTACCGTCACCTGTGGCCTAGCAGCCCGTGTGAGTATTGGGAATGGGTTGGTTCAAGGTAGGGTGGGATTTGAGGGTATTGACGG
>SKXF01000021.1 GCA_007128555.1 Clostridia bacterium
AACGAGAAGCCGTACCCATACATCCCGCTGGGTCCGCCGTGAACGGCCAGTACCGTGGGATGACGCTGTCCCTTCCCAGCGTCGGGTGGGCACATAAGCCAGCCCTCGATCTCCCAACCGTCAGCGCCAGCAAAGAGCATCCTCTCGGGTTCCGCCAGCACGAACTCCTCGGCCACGGTACCGTTCAGGTTCGTCAACCGGTCCTCGCATCCGCAGGAGCTGAGGATGAAGACCTCATCGGGCTCCGTCGGCCCCCCGGCCATGTAGGTCAGGGTTCCATCTGTGGACAGGCTGGGAGACGCCACAACCCGTCTCTCGCCCGTCGTCACACGTTCAGGCGAAGACGCGCCATCAACAGCCACCCGGTATACGTGGCTTCCCCCCTCGCTCGCGACCGTGGTGTAGATGTCGCGACCGTCGGAGGACCACAGTACGGGAAAAGCAGAGCCACCCCGGGCTCTGACCTCAGACCCGGCCTCCATGCCGACCCTGCGATCGAGGGAAGCGGTGAGGTTGCGAGCGGAATCCCAGGAAAGGGGGAAGGTCTCGGGGTCAAAATCCACAACAAAGAGGTCGTAGGGCGAGGAGACCCAATCGAAGGGAAACTGGCCTCCAATGAATGCCAGGACCTTGCCGTCTGGGGACAGGCGAGGATTGTGAACGGGATAGTCCTCACTGAGAACACGAACTTCCTCCCCCGTGTCCACGTTGAACACCCAGGGATGACGGACCCACACCGGATCGCTGTCGGAAAGATCCCGGTTGGCGGCACAGATCACGTAACGCCCGTCCGGTGACCAAGACGGCGTATCGTGATTGTACCTGCCCTCGGTCACCCTCTTCGTCTCGGCCGTCTCCCCGTGGCAGGTCACCTCAGCGGCCACGGTGAAAATATGCATGAACTGATTCTTAAAGAAGCCAATCCCATCCTGCCGGTGATGAAGGGTCTTGACCACCACAGGTGCAATGTGATCCTCATCCTCATCGAAACAAACTGACGAACCCTCTGGGGCCCCGGGGTAGAATCTGCCCTCGGGCTTCATGCGAACCGAAGCTGCGAAGGCGATCCTGCCCGAGTCGGGCGACCACGCAGGAGGCGAAAGAGGTTCCTCTTCGGTGGCAACCTGCCCGGCCTCCCCTCCCCGGACATCAATAATGTGGATCTGCTTCTTTCCTGTCCTGTCCGATAAAAAGGCCAGGCGGGACCCATCGGGGGACCACCGGGGCAGGGAGTTCGACGTGCCGGCGGTAGTGAGGCGTCGGGGATCCTCGCCCCTGGAAACGGTCCAAATCTCGGTTCTCGTCTTGTTATCATCCAGCTTGCTGTACTGCCTCACAAAAGCGATCATCGTACCATCGGGGGATATCTGAGGCTCACCGAGGGGGGTAAATCGACATACGTCCTCGACCCTGAGGGGTCTGCGTTTGCCACTGCTCATATGGCCCATCCTCTCTCAACATACCACGGGCAACCTGTCCTGAACGGAGTCGTCACGGAATCTACGCCTTTTTCTGCAGCTGTTTCGGGTCCAGGGCATCGCGAAGACCGTCACCAACAAAATTGAAGGCCAGTACGGTGATGGAGATGAGAACACCGGGGAAGAAGCTCATCCACCACGCGATCCGCATGTACACATTCGCATTCTGAAGCATATTGCCCCAGCTGGCCGTCGGTGGTTGCACTCCCAGCCCCAGGAAGCTGAGGGCAGACTCTGTAAGAATCGCCCCTGGGATACCCAGGGTTGCTGCCACCACGATCACGGCCGTCGTGTGGGGTAGGATGTGCCTTACAATGATCTTAAGATCACTGTTTCCCATGGCCCGGGCCGCTTCCACGAAATCCTTGTTCTTGACCGACAAGACCTCGCCGCGGACTACCCGGGCGATACTCGCCCACCCCGTCAACCCGATCACGATCATCACGTTATAGATGCTGGGCGTGAGGATCGACTGTATCGTGAGAATCAGGAAGAAGGTCGGGAAAGTCAGGACAAAATCCACGACCCGCATGAGAACCTCGTCGGTCTTGCCCCCCAGGTAGCCCGCCAGGGCACCCACAAAGACCCCGATGCTTATGGATATGCTCACCGCAACAAAGCCCACGGAGAGCGAGATCCTCGCACCGTAGATGGCCCGGGAGAAGTAGTCCCGGCCCATGGAGTCCGTTCCGAAGAGGTGCTGCCAGCTCGGTGAAGCAGGTACTCCCGGGCTAGGCAAGTGATCCAGGTTGATCTCGTTGGGATGATAGGGCGCAACATAAGTAGCACCTATCGCTGCAGCACCCAGGATGATCAGGATGAACGCGCTAACCAGCGCGAGTCTATGTCTTTTGAACCTCTTCCAGAAGACCCTCAGGGGCGTCTCAACTGCCTCACTTCGAGTGTCCATTGGATCCCCTCCCTTCCCCATCAGTCATACCGAATCCTTGGATCGACTACGGCATAGGCAATGTCAGCCAGCAGGTTCCCAATGAGGAGTAGAACCGCTGACAGCATGGTCACACCCATGATGATGGGATAGTCCCGTGAGAAGATGGCCTGAACCCCCAGGCGCCCCATGCCCGGCCACGAGAAGATCATCTCGATTACGTAGGATCCGTTGATGAGCTGGGTCAGGGAAAAACCCAGGAAGGTAATGATGGGGATCAGCGCGTTTCTCCAGGCGTGTTTGAAAACGACCACCCGTTCAGCCAAACCCTTGGCCCGGGCCGTTCGGATGTAGTCCGAGCTGATAACTTCCAGCATGCTTGCTCGCTGGTAGCGCACCCAGCCCGCCAGGCTGACGGCCGTAAGCGTGCACACGGGCAACACGTGGTGCCTCACAGTAGAGACCAGAGTCGGCCAACCAGGGCCCGCCTCAAGGGACACGCGGCCGCCCGTGGGAAACCATCCCAGCCGCACACCAAAGACCAGCATCAACATCAGGCCCAGCCAGAAGGATGGAATGGACAGTCCCACGAAAGCATAGATGGTCGCGAGGTAATCGAACAAAGAATACTGTTTCATCGCGGAGAAAATCCCTATGGGAAGGGCGATGCACAGCGCCAGAATCATGGCCGAGCCCGTCAGGGTGAGAGTTGCGGGAATCC
>SKXF01000384.1 GCA_007128555.1 Clostridia bacterium
CGAGAAACCCATAAGCTGATTGTCCCTGCCGGGCAGGAAAAAACCATCTAGCGTCCTGATATCCTTCTCCCACTGGCCAGGCAGAGCAGGTCTCCGCTCGCTCAACAATCCCCCCAGCTGGGCCAGGCTCTGATCCGAAGCCCTGGCAAAGAAAACCCTGGATTGACCCTGGCGCTCCTCGCATTGAGTTTGAAGTGGACGTGACCCAACGTCTCGAAGCCCGGAGTGGTGAAAGAAGCTCGCGGGGTAGTAGGATGTGGCCATAAAACGAGGATGAACGGGTACGCATATCACGACGTCATCCAATCTCATATCCGGTGGGAGTTGAGCCATCTCGGTCGTGATCGTCGCCAGTTGGTTGCTCAATCGATCACGGGCTTCCTGGTAGGTTAGAGGATATTCAACATCCTGAGATGTTGACCTCCATCGGGGAATGGCGTCAACATAGCTTTCGGCTCGAAAGATGAGAGGCCGTCGATCCTCAGCCACGCTTTCTCACTCCTAGCTCCCAGGATAGCGCAGACCTGTCGTATGGCTCAGACCCGGCATTTCGCCAACAGCACGGCTTGAAAAATCAGCCCTACGAACTCCTTCAGGCCCTGACCGATCGTTTTCTTCTCGCGAGATACTTTGTCTTTCATGAGGCATACCATGCCGGATCGAGATGGAATCCTCTCCCAGCAAGAGCTCGTAGCGAGAGCTGCCCTCTGTGAACGATTCTTCTACATTCGATGCGTTTGACCAGCATAGACGGTTCCACTTGGATCAACCGTGCCCGTCGACATCTTCGGGCTGAGGAGGAAAACCCCGGACCTTCCCCATGCAGATGAGCACCTGCATGCTGCAAAGCCTTTCATCGTGGAGAGGTAGCAGCCGACCAGGTCGGCTAGCCTGATCGAGCCCCTGGTTGCTGCTCCCTGATACCCGCCCTCCTGAGAGCGGTGCGATGGGCGGTCCATTCCAGTTCATCGTCCAACGGAGCGAGCTGGTAACCGGGATACCGCCTCTGGAGCCCGCGGGTGAGAATGAGGTCCGCCAGGTGAGGGTTCTTGGGCAGAAGGGATCCATGCAGGTAAGTCCCAAAGGCATTCCGGTACACGCATCCCTCGGTGCCGTCCCCCCCGTTGTTGCCATTGCCGGCCAGCACCGCTCCCAGGGGCTGGGCGTCCGCGCCCAGGTGGGTCCGTCCCCCGTGGTTTTCGAACCCCACCAGGGTCCCGGGAGATGGCAAATGAGGTGAGGCCACGACGGCGTTGCCGATGAGCCGACCCTTCCCCGCGGTGGTGTGCAGGTCAAAAATGCCAATGCCGGTCATCTCGCCTCCGTCGGCTGAAACATACCGCTCCCCGAGGAGCTGGTAGCCTCCGCACACAGCCAGGAGCGCAACACCCTCCTCCACCGCCTCGCGCAGGGCCTCGCCCTTCTCCCTGAGATCTCCCCAGATGATCCGCTGCTCGCGATCCTGTCCCCCGCCGACGAAGATCACATCGTAGGCGCCGGGAGAAAAGGGTTCACCCACGGTGAGAAGCTCCACCGAAACATCGAGATCACGCCAGAGACACCGCTGGTACAGGGCCATGATGTTGCCCTGGTCACCGTAGAGATTCATCACGTCGGGATACAAATGGCATATTCGCACCTGCACGGTCATCCCTCCCACATCCGGCCGACCAGGCCGCGTTCGACCAGGCTCTTGCGAAGGCCCAGCATCGCCGTGTAGGTGGGCAGAACAAACACAGGGACCTCGCCCCCACTCAAGTCCAGGGCATCGCCTGCGGCCTGCTGAAGATCAGGTTGAACGCGTATGTTGCTCAGGGAAACACCCGCATACTTCAGCCGGACCGCCATGTCCTCTGCGCGGAGACCGCTGACGATGAACTCGATCTCCTTTCTGTCGGCAAAACGGCTGAAGTCCACATCCCACAACCAGGAAATATCCGTTCCGTCGGCCAGGTGGTCGTTGATCGCCAGGAGCAATACGGCCGGCCCCCCTGAGGCTGCAACGGTCCTCAACACCTCGGTGAAACCCACGGGATTCTTCACCAGGGCCAACATCAGCTCCCCACCGGGAAGGGTCACCCGCTCCATCCGTCCGAACACGCCGGCAAAGGACTCCAGGCCCTCCCGAATGGCATCCATCCCCAGTCCGAGGGCAGCCGCTCCGGACGCCGCAGCCAGGGCATTGTAGGCGTTGTAGGTTCCGGGGATCCGCACAAAGACCTCCACGGCCTCGCCCGCCACAGGCACGTTCGCCTCGAACCGGATGCGCAGCCCCGTTCCCTCCGCACCGCCGCCCCCGATGATCTCCCCGGAGACGTCGAGGGGTGGCCTCTCGAAACCGCAGCTGGAACAGCGGTACTCGCCAAGGTGGCCGTAGGTGCTGCGCAGGTAGCGGAGCCGGACGCCGCATTCGGGGCAGAACTGCACATCACTGGGCGAACTGCTGTCGGAATGTTCCTCGTCCTCGCCGGCCGAGGAGCGCAGACCAAAGAGCACCGCCTGGGCCGAGGAGGACACCTCCCTGGCCAGTCCCGCCGCAAGGGGGTCGTCGGCGTTGATGCACACCCTTCCCGAAGCGTGGGCCAGGGATTCACGCACCAGTGACACGGTGCGGTCCAGCTCCCCGAATCGGTCCAGCTGGTCTCGAAAAAAATTGGTAATGATGGTCAGCTCGGGTCGCAACCTGGGGGTGACCAGGGGCATGGTGGCCTCGTCCACCTCGATGACCAGGGAATCCGTCGCCAGTCGCCCAAAGAGATCCGCGTGCTCGACAAGGGTCGTGGCAACTCCGGAGAGGAGATTCGCACCGCTGATGTTTCTGACCGTGCTCATCCCCGCAGACTGCAGGATGGAACCCAGGAGAGCTGCGGTGGTGGTCTTGCCATTGGTGCCGCTGATGGCAGCTCTCACCCTGGGAACCGAATCCGCGATCTTCTCGATCAGGGCGGGCTGCAGAACCAACGAGACGCGTCCCGGCGGCGTGGTGCCCGAACGACGTACAAGCCTCAGCAACTTGATCAGGATTTTGCCCACCGCAACGGCTGCTGTGAGGCGAAGACGCAATGGAGATTCCTCCATATC
>SKXF01000388.1 GCA_007128555.1 Clostridia bacterium
CTCATGAGGTCGCGATAGTCCTTCCCTCCCCAATCATGATGGGTCGCCGCATTGAACGCCTGCCCATAACCAAGACTGCCGTGGCAATTGGCATAGACCACGGCATAACCGAGGGCAGTCAGCAGGTGGAACTCGTGTGAGAAACCGTGCCCGTAGGCCGCGTGGGGGCCGCCATGGATTTCGAGGATCATCGGGTATTGTCCATCATCATTTTTGCCAGAGTCTTCGACCGGCATCATCACCCAACCCTGGATGCTCTTGCCCCCGGCACCCGTGAACCTGATCTCCTCGGGCTCACTGAGGAGAACCTCGGACGCCAGCCAGTGATTCACTAAGGTCAGCTGCTTCAGACCCTCGCTGCCGTCAAGAATCCAGATGTCTCCTGGGTTCAGGGAATCCCCGGCCATGAGGGCGAACCTGCCAGAGGCTTCACTGTAGGTGAATCCCGTCACAGCCCACGGTCGATCCGTCAGCTGCCGCACATCAAAGGTCTTGGTGTCCACGGCGTACAGATTGCAGTGCCCGGAAGCCGTACTGAGGAAAAAGACCTCGTCATCATCGGCGGAGAACACAGGCCCCCCTGCACTGGCACCGTATCGGCAGTCACTGCCGACGGAACACCCCACGGTGGTGGGGAAGCCCTGAAGAAGATCCTGGGTCTTGCCGTCAACAATGGAGGTGACCAGCAGGGAGGAGATCGTGGCGCCGTAGTACTGGTTGTGGTGCCCCGAGTACAGGACATGGGCCCCGGAGCCGCTGATCTGTGCCGACGCAGTGGGCCCCTTACTACCGGTGACTTTGACCGGGCTCTGATCTGCAGGTCCGTCGGCAGGGAACAGGTAGATGTCCGTGAAGTTGACGTCGTCGGGCTCATCACACCGCACCGCACTGCAGGCCACGTACTGCCCGGATGGATCCCAGCTCAGACCGGTATGATTAAACAGGCCATCGGTTATCCGCCTGGACGCCCCGCAAGGGACATCAACCACGAACAGGTGAGAAAACCTGTCGTAAGTTAACCCAGCTCCGTTGAGCTTGAAGCGAATCCGGGTGATGATCCGGACGTCATCATCGGGCTCTTCCTCGCAGCCGATGAGCACCCCTTCCCGTACCAGGGAGGCAAAGGCAATCCGGGAGCCATCGGGTGACCAGCTGAACTCCCTGACACCCTCCTCCACATCCGTCAGCTGCCGTGCTTCTCCCCCCTCGGCCGGGATCACCCACACCTGTGGCTTGTCCCCCGCGCGGTCGGACAGAAAGGCAATGGCCCCTCCATCGGGAGACCAGCGCGGATGGGTATCCCGGTGTCCGCGGGTAAAGGGGAGGATCTCACCCCCGGCCACAGTTGCGATCCTGATCTGGGAAACATACTCATCCTCAATGTCGTCAATGTGAGTCTGCACATAGGCGACGCGCTCTCCATCAGGAGAGATCTGGGGGTCAGCCACGAAGGTGTATCGGTACAGGTCGTCCAGCCGGATCGGCCGCCTACCTCCGGTAGCATCGCTCATCTTGAAGCCACTTCCTTCCTCCAACGTTACAAGGGCGGGGCATGAAGCCCCGCCGGAATCCTGTTCAATGGCCTGGCAGCTGGTGCAGCGGAGGCGGCGTACCCTCCGGGATGGGTGAGACGTACTTCTCTTCACTTGTGTCTTCTTCAAATGCCTCCTGGGCCGTCTTCAACGCTGCCGGATCGGTCAGCAGCTGCCAGCCCGTCAACCCCAGGATCTTGGCCGCCTGCAGCATCCCCTTGTGACCGATTCCCATGCCGGAGGCTGCCGTCACCTGCCAGGAGTGACCCGTAGCACCGAGCGGGCTGCATGCCGTCGAAAACTGGGCCGTCGGGGTCACCCAGCTGACATCGGCAACGTCCGTCGATCCGCCACCACTCCGCCCTTTCGGTTCAACCGGAGGTAAGAGCCCCTCGTGCAGGTAGCACTCACCGAGATCCACGCCATACTCATCCCTGACGCGGCGCGTGACGCGATCCCGCTGCTCTGCAGAGAAGTTCTGTGCCATGGCGCGGGCAAATGTTTCATCTTCCTCTGCGAACTCAACCGGACCCACCTTCTCCATGTTATTCCAGATGAGGTTGGCAATGGGCCTGTTCATGAGCGTGTTATAGCATCCCGACAGGAACTCCAGTTCCATCGTCGTCTCCGTCATCAGGGTTGCACCCTCGGCGATCTTCAGGAGTCGCTGGTAGATCTCCTCCACCTCCCGGCGTTCGGGGGCCCGCACGTAGTACCAGACCTCAGCCTCGGGCGGAACAACGTTGGGCTCTCCACCGCCGTTGGTTATCACGTAGTGGATCCGCGCCTGCTCAATGACATGTTCCCGAAGGTAGTTGGCCCCAATATTCATCAGCTCCACCGCGTCAAGGGCGCTTCTGCCCATCTCGGGAGCCCCTGCAGCATGGGACGAACGGCCAAAGAACCGAAACTTGACCGAGTTCATCGCAGATGAGCTGTCGAGCCCCACGGTCGTAAGCCCCGAGGGATGCCAGCACAGGGCCGCATCAACGTCGTCGAACAACCCCTCCTTGACCATGAATACCTTGCCCACCAGCGTCTCTTCGGCCGGGCATCCATAGTACCGGACGGTTCCCTCTGCCCCGGTCTCGTCCAGGGCCCTCGCTATCGCCAGGGCTCCAGCCAGGGACGCAACCCCAAGAAGGTTGTGGCCGCAGGAATGGCCGGCTCCGTCCTTCACCAGGGGATCCTGATCGGGAACAAGCTTCTGAGATGTTCCGGGCAGGGCGTCGTACTCTCCCATCAGGCCGACGACCGGTGCCCCCGATCCGTAGCTGGCGACAAATGCCGTTGGCATCCCCGCCACGCCCATCTCAATCTCGAATCCTGCCTCTTCGAGAAACCGGGCCTGATCCTCGGCCGACCGATGCTCCTGGAGACCCACCTCGGCATATTCCCAGACCCGATCACTCAGATCGATTAAATCCTCCCTGCTTTCGTCAATTACCTGCAAAATCACATTCTCACCAGACACTACTGTTCATCCCCTCTCAATCAATCTCTATGGGTCAATTCCCCACAGGAGGACAAAACCCTGCACTGCTCAAA
>SKXF01000178.1 GCA_007128555.1 Clostridia bacterium
CCAGGCCACGGAAGAATTACTGGCAGAGATGGTCAGGGACAACGGCCTCTGCGAGGAACAGATTGTGAGCGTTCTGTTCACCACCACTCCAGATCTTGTGGCCTGTTTCCCTGCCGAAGCAGCCCGGAGACTGGGGTGGGTGAACACGCCACTCATGGGGGCTGCGGAGATCGCGGTGCCCGGGGCTCTGCCCCGGTGCATCAGGGTGCTGATACACGCCAACTCAGGTATGGAAAAAGAAGACGTGAGTCACGTATATCTCCGGGACGCCGCCGCATTGCGTCCTGACTTGAGCAGAAAGGGGAGCGAAAGACAATGATCATCGTGATGGGGAAGGGAGCAGGCCAGGAGGACCTTAACCGGGTGGTCAGTATGATTGAGACAAAAGGACTCAGTGTCCACCTGTCGGAGGGTGTGGAACACACGATCGTGGGTGCCGTGGGGGATGTTCGCAGGCTGGTCGTCGAGGAGTTGGAGGTACTCGCTGGGGTTCAGCGCGTGGTGCGGATCATGCACCCTTTCAAGCTGGCCAGCCGGGATTTCAAGGCTGATTCGTCGGTCGTCAACGTGGACGGGGTGAAGGTGGGAGCCGACCAGGTTGTGGTGATGGCCGGTCCCTGCGCCGTTGAGGGCCGGGAGGTTCTGCTGGAGACGGCAGAGGGTGTCAGGGCGGCCGGGGCCCAGGTGTTGCGGGGTGGAGCCTTCAAGCCCCGGACCTCCCCATACAGTTTCCAGGGGTTGGGCGAGGAGGGGCTGCGCTACATGGCGGAAGCCCGGGAGAAAACGGGACTCAAGGTTGTGACGGAGGTGCTGACGCCTGAGGATGTGGATCTTGTCGCCTCTTACGCAGACATTCTCCAGATCGGGTCTCGGAACATGCACAACTACAGCTTACTCAGCGCGGTGGGGGAGGTTGACGTTCCTGTTCTCCTGAAGCGGGGCCTGATGTCGTCCATCGAGGAATGGTTGATGGCTGCAGAATACGTCCTCGCCAAGGGAAATGAGAAGGTGATCCTGTGCGAGAGGGGAATCCGGACTTTTGAAAAATACACCCGCAACACCCTGGATCTCAGCGCGGTTCCCCTGGTCAAGAGCCTGAGTCACCTGCCCATTATCATCGATCCCAGTCACGGCACCGGTCGATGGGACCTGGTCAGCGCCATGTCACTTGCGGCAGTGGCCGCCGGGGCAGATGGCCTGCTGGTGGAGGTTCATCCTCGACCCGAGGAGGCTCACTCGGACGGGGGGCAGTCCCTGAAGTTCCCGGTCTTCGAGGAGATGATGCGGCTGCTATCGCCGGTCGCCGAGGCGGTCGGCAGGACGGTGAATGTTCGTGAAGCTACGTGAGGCCACGGTCTTCATCGCCGGCCTGGGATTGATGGGTGGGTCCCTGGGCCTTGTAACCAGGGGATGTGCGGCAGAGGTGATCGGAATGGACCCCGATCCCGATGCCAGGGCCCAGGCGAAGAGGCGAGGTGCAGTTGGGGAGGCTGTTGGCCTGGAGGAGGCTATCGAGGCAGCCTCCTCCTGTGACCTGATGGTCCTTGCCACACCCCTGGGACGAATGGGAGATGTCCTGCGGCTCGTAGGTCCTGGGCTTCGTCCGGGGACGGTACTGACCGATCTGGGCAGTGTCAAGGGGCCGCTGGTCGATGAACTGGATCCCCTCGTGCCTCCCGGGGTTCGCTACATCCCCGGCCATCCCATGACTGGTTCCGAGGAGCAGGGCATGGGGGGAGCGAGGGAGGACCTGTACCGGGGTGCGATCTGGATGCTGGCTTCCGAGGCCCCCGGTCTTCTGTGCGAGTTGATTGCTGCATCGGGAGCTGAGATCCGGCTGATGTCCTCCGCTGAGCATGATCGGATCGTGGCTCACACCAGCCATCTTCCCTACCTGATGGCGGCGGCCACAGCTGCAGCGGCCTGCGAGGGGGCCCGCGATGATCTGGAGGGCTTTCGGGCCCTGGCAGCGGGGGGCTTTGCTGATACAACCAGGGTGGCAGCTGGCTCGGTTCCCATGGGAGCGGACATGTGCCTGTACAACGCTGAGGAGCTGCTGCCCGTGCTGCAGAGAGCAACCGGAGCCCTCAGCGACCTGGTCGCAGCCCTTCGGCGCCGCGACCGAGCCGGTCTCGGAGAGCATCTACACACCACGCAGCAGCAGCTGCTCCGGGTCAGGGGTGAGAGCGCATGAGGGTCTTTGCCGGTGCTCCACTGAAGGGATCCATTGCCGTTCCCGGTGACAAGTCGGTATCGCACCGCGCAGCCATCTTTGGGGCCCTGGCCTCGGGACAGATCAACATCTGTAACTTTGCTCCGGGCGCCGACTGTGAGAGCACACTGGGAGCCCTGGAGGCCCTGGGCGTCGACCTGGAGCGATCGGGCTCTGCGGTCTGGATGCACGGCGGGGGTGGGATCCTGAGGGAGCCGGACCAGGTAATCGACTGCGGCAATGCCGGGACCAGCATGCGGCTTCTCCTCGGCGTCCTCGCGGGACAACCCTTTCATGCCGTCCTCGCGGGCGATCCTTCCCTTTCCGGCCGTCCCATGGGCCGGGTGACCGGGCCCCTTGGAAGGATGGGGGCCCGGGTGCGTGGTCGCGATGGAGGCGCGTACCCGCCCCTGAGCATACGGGGCGGACCCCTTCGAGCGATCTCCCACCGCAGTGCCGTGGCCAGCGCACAGGTCAAGTCTGCCGTTCTCCTCGCAGGCCTGTATTGCGAGGGGCAGACCTCCGTGTGGGAGCCGCAACTCTCCCGGGATCACACGGAGAGAATGCTCGAGCACTTCGGCGCCACGGTGAGCCGCTCGGGAACCGAGGTCCTCCTGGCCGGTGGAGGGATCGGTGCCCTGAGATCCCCCCGGGAGCTCAGGATTCCCGGGGACTTCTCCTCCGCGGCCTTCATGATGGCTGCCGCCCTGCTGGTCCCCGATTCAGAGGTTGAGATCCGGGACGTGGGCCTCAACCCCGGGCGGGCAGGGATGCTCGAGGTGTTGAGACAGATGGGTGCGAAGGTGACCGTGCGCAATCAGCGCCTGTGGGGTTCAGAACCCGTTGGCGATGTGGTTGCTGCCCATGG
>SKXF01000155.1 GCA_007128555.1 Clostridia bacterium
CCTGGGCTCCAGCATGCAGCAGAGCCTGAGATCTGCGGTGGGAAGCAGGTCCTCCGGGGTCGGCGGCGGAGGCGGGTTCTCCGGGGGAGGCGGAATGGGAACCGGGGGCGGTGGAGGCGGCGTGAGGTAGTTATTGGCAGGGGGCGGCGGGGTGTCGTCCGTTCACACCGGGTGTCCCAGGGCCTGGGCACCCCGCGCGAGGACCCCGGGGTTCTGCCCTGGTCTTCGGCGTGTTATGATCACCGGAGAGTGATCATGCGCACCCGAGGGGAGAGGCCATCATGAGGCGAATCACCATCCGTCATCTGAAACTGCTGGTGCTGGTCGTTGCATCGGCTGCCCTCGTTGCCTGCCAGCTTCCCCGGGCACCTGGAACGCCGGGTGTCATTCCAGAGCCAGATCTTCCAACTCCTGAGATTGTGGAGCCCGAGCCAGAGCCTTTACCCCCTCCGCCACCACCTGAACCGCCCTCCCCGCTCCTTCGTTGGTACCCGCGGGAGATCCACCTCGGGGATTATCTTGTCCTGCAGCTGGAGCATGTCACCGCTGACGACACCATTCGTTCAACCCTTGACCCCCCGGCCGAGTTCTTCCCGCACGACGGAGGCCAGAGGGCCCTGGCCCCCCTCAGTTACTGGGCGACCGGCGATTCCCTGGTCTTTTCAGTGATGGTGGAGCGGGAGGGAGAGACCCTTCTCGACAGGGAGGTCCGGATCGTCATTGCCGATAAGGAGTTTGACACCCAGCGCCTGTATGTCACCGCGGAGCAGAGTGCCATGCGCACCGATGACCTGTGGGCGAAGGACTGGGCCCACATATCGCAGGCACGGGTTGGCAGTCACCCTGAACCCCTGTGGGAGGGCGAGTTCCTCATGCCGGTAGAGGGGCGCATCAGCACGGAGTTCGGCCAGATCCGTTACATCAATGATGTCCCGTCGGGACGGCACTCGGGCCTGGACATCGCGGCCCCCACCGGAACCCCCATCCTGTCAGGCAATTCCGGGATCGTGACCCTGTCCATGGAGCTCAATGTCACGGGCAACACCGTGATCATCGATCACGGGCTCAACCTGTTCGGTACCTACTACCACCTCGATCAGCTGGGAGTCGAACCTGGCGACTGGGTGGACAAAGGCGATGTGATCGGGACCGTGGGATCTACGGGATTCAGCACCGGGCCCCACCTGCACTGGACGATGGGCATCGGACACACGCCGATCAGTCCCTGGCTCCTGGTGGATGAGGATCCCCTGGCCCTTTTCGGTTCCTTGGACCCCCCAGTTGAAGCTCCCGAGGGCCCCCTCAGGTGAAGATCCCTGCCTTCCCTGCGAGGAGGAGGATGTTTCCGGGGACACCAGAGGCAACGATCTATTTGGAACATTCCCGAGAAGGTCACGTCAATCCCAGGTGGTGATCCCCTTGAGGGCTTGCGCCTGGGCGCGATGGCAGACTCTGCGCGAAATGAGGTGGGAACATGAAGAAGAGCCACAAGATAGTCATCGCCATAGCATTGATCGGGTTGGTCCTGCTGGCGGGCAAGATGGCCAGGGACCATGGGGCCTACGTCCGCGACCTGGAGGACTTCCGGGTCCGCGAACTGCACGAGTGGACCGTACAACAGAGGGGTTCAGCCTACAGCCTGGACCGGGCAGTGGCCGAGATCCTCGTGGCCTACGATGACGACCACCTGGAGGCGGCCCTCGAGGACGCATTGCAGCGGGCCCACCGGGCGCAGGAGAACCTGTGGGGAGGGCGAGCTCCAACGACCGGGATGTTGATGGCCGTCGATCGCGGAGGATTTCGCCATGCCTACGAATCTGCATCCGCCTATTTGCACTATCTCCTTGAACGGGAGGTCGACGGCGGCCTGAACGCGGTTGAGGTCCAGAACCTGGAATTGATCCGCAGCTACGCCTCCCTGTTTTGGGATGGCTTTGATGAGCTGATGTCCCATATCCAGTATGAAGAGACCAACTTCTACCGCCTTCATCGGTGGAGCAGAGTTCGGCAGGATGATCAAATGGTCGCTGTCCTGAACAATCTGGGGCAGCAGCTTCGCCTGATGGATGGTGTCGGGGCAGACGATCGGGATTATCGCGCTTTCATCGATGGGCTCCGTTCAGATGCCCGACCGTACCAGGACTACGGGGTCGGGAACAGCGGCGAGAGGGCCTACAGCCAGGAGGAGATGCTCGAGCAGGCGAAGAGCTTTGCCAGGACCATCATGAGGGGCGAACCTGAGGTGGCAACTGCAATTGAGAGGGCGGTGCCTTCCGTGGGGAGAACCGATCATGTGGTCGTCAGCGAAGGGTATTGCTCCAGCATGGGCGATCATGCGACGTTCGGGCTCCAGGATTCGGAGACCGGCTGGAGCTACGACATCTCCGTCACCGCCACCGGAGGACATGTCTTTGTCGTGAAGGTCAACGAGAGCGTCTCTGAGATCGGGTCCCGGGAGGCGACCCTGGAGCTGGCAGAGACGCTCCTGGCCAGGTGGGCTGAGTTTGAAGGGGTTTCCCTGGAGGAGATGTTAATATTTGATAGGGAGCAGGGTGTTCGCATGGCCCATGCCGTGGTGATCGACGACGTCCTCTTCCCCGAGCAAGTGGTGTGGACGCAGATCCCCCTTGACGGATCCCACTCTGCCATCGAGGTCAATGCTGACCGGTATTTTGCCCTGTATGGTCACCCGCAGGTGCCCGAGCCCGGGATCACCGCTGCAGAGGCCATCTCGCTGCTCAGTCCTGCGTTGGCCCCGGCGGGTGAGGTTCGGTTGGAGTTTCGAGGTAACAGGCTCCTGTATGGAATTCCGGTGACCGGGGTGGACCGGGTGTACAAGGTGTACGTCAATGCTGTGAGCGGCCAGTATGAACGGATGGAGTATGAGTATAGGAGAGTTGAAGATGGGGATGTCCGCCTTCCATAGTAGGGAGTTAGGCCGGGTCGCTCGCAATGGGATCTGAAGGAAGTCGGAGGCAGAACCGCGCCCCGAGGTGCACGAATCCTGGACGAGGCGTGACGGGTTGGGCGAGTCTGCATCACAAGACAAAGCCCCATATTGGCCGAAG
>SKXF01000383.1 GCA_007128555.1 Clostridia bacterium
AGGTCGTCGGCCGATCGTATGGCAGGCCGTTTATGATCGTAAAGCGCGGGCCGCAGTTCGTACAATTGGTGAAAGGATACTGGTAATGTCGGTCCAGGGGGTCGAGGACCTCGCGGATGCAGTCGGGGCAGGTCGACACGTCGGGAGAGATGAGCAGTTCCCTGGCACCGGCAGCATCACTGCTTCTGATCTGGAAACCGGGCATGCCCTCAACCGGGACCTCCTCCGTCCCCACCTCGGTGATCACGGCCATTCGGGGTGCGAGTGCCACCAGGTCCCGCGCAAACCCCTCCAGGCTCCCCCCGGCCCCCTCGATATGGATGTTCACTCCCGCCTTGGCGTTGAGGACCCAGCCGCGAAGGCCGTGTTTCCTGGCAAGGGCTGCCGCGTGGGGGCGAAAGCCCACCCCCTGGACGATGCCCCGGACGGCAAGGCGCAGCGCCGCAGCTTCCCCTATGCCCTCACCGCCGATCGCCTGGTCCGCCTCGCTTCCACTGTCAGCCACTCATACCATGCCTCCATGCCCTCGCCGGTTCGAGCACTCACCGGGAGAATCTTTATTTCAGGATTTACCCTTCTTATTTCATCTGCGACCTCCCGGATGTCCATCCCCAGGACCTCCAGGAGGTCAATCTTGTTCACCAGGGCCACCGAACAGCTCCGGAACATCGCCGGGTACTTCTCCGGCTTGTCGACCCCCTCGGTCACGCTCAGAACCATGACACGCTCCGATTCGCCCAGCCGGTATCCAGCAGGGCAGATCAGGTTGCCGACGTTCTCTATGAACAGAAGATCATGGCCCTGCAGATCCATGGACTCGAGGGCCTCCTGCACCACCTTCGCATCCAGGTGACAGGCTCCACCCGTGTTGATCTGCACCACCTGGGCGCCCCGTGCGGCGATTCTCTCGGCATCCCGGCTGGTGTCTACGTCTCCTTCGATCACAGCCGTCCTGAGCTCGCCTCCCAGGGCATCCAGGGTCCTCTCCAGGATTGTCGTCTTGCCCGAACCGGGGGAGCTCATCATATCGACGGCGAAGATCCCTGCCTCCTCCATCCGGCGAGCGTTGGCCTCCGCGGCCGCCTCATTGGCCTTCATCACGTTCTCCATCAGTTTGACGGTGACCATCTGGGCACGTCCTTCCTTCATAAGAATCAACGGTGAGTGCCTCTCCACGGATCACGTGGATCCTGGCCTCCCCGCACTGCCCACAGAGAAGCTCGTACGGCTCCGTCTCTGCCTCCCACCCACACTGCTGGCACCGAACGACGACCCCCTGCTCGAGGACCTGGAGACGGGCCCCTTCCAGGAGCGGGTCGCCCCCGGACAGGACCTCGAAGGCGGTCTCCAGGGCCGGCGCGAAGGCGCAGCTCATGGCGCCGACCGTCATGCGAACCGACTCAATGCGCGAGATGCCCTCCTCGGCAGCACTTCGGTGCAGCATGCTCAGAACCTCGCGCATCAGGGAAAACTCATGCATGCAGCGAAGATACCTCCTCGGACCAGTCGTCCAGGGTGTCCAAAATGCATCGGCAGGCGGGCTCCACGGCCTCCCGAACCTCCCCTGACATCTCCTGGACGAAGGGTTTCGGGCGCTCGCCGATCTCCACCCCCACCACCTGCACAGGGTCCGGCATCCGGCCCGGATACAGCTTCCGGGCCATGGCCACGGCGTCGGCGACGTTGATGCCGTGCAGTGAGAAGGGCACCTGGTCCGGTTCGGGCATCGCCCCGGGTGGCACCTCCACCACCTCGCCCCTGGGTCGCCCCGCCAATACGGCGTCGACAATGATCACCCGATCACGGTCAAGGATGTGCTCGATCACATCCAGCCCACCGGTGCCCACCTCGATCAGTTCAACCTCCAGGTGCGGGCACCTGTCCTCCGCATAGCATCGCGCCAGCTCGGCCAGCACCTCCAGTCCCACGGCATCATCACCGGCCAGGGAGTTGCCACAGCCAAGCACCGCGACCCGAAGGGCCCCCACGCTAGGAAGCAGGGGCCAGGACCAGGACCGTGGCCCCGCGGAACACGTATCCCGGGGGCCTGACGATCATGGCATGCCCCGGGAAGTCCACCGAGAGTTTGTCGCCGGTGAGTGATCCCAGCACCTGTCCCTCCTCGAAAGGTTTGCCCGGCGCAATCCGCGGGAGAAAGAGTCCGTCGGCCGCGCATCGGACCCTCCGCAGCTTCCCCGTGAAGACCGGATCCGGCTCCCTGCTCTCTTCATCGGGAAGGATGCCTACAAGGGCGAGCATGTTGACAAGGGCACTGACCGTCTCCTCGCCAGCGCCAAGATCGACGATCCCTGTCCGGCCACCCCCCGGCAGTTCGATGATGACCGAGGATATTCCCTTCAAAGCAGCCTCGACGAAGAGCTGTCCCCGGGCTCCCGCAGACTGCACCACCAGGGGGATGTCAATCTTCTGCGCCAGCTCCCGGGCAAAATCGTAGTCCTCGTACTGGGCCAGGGTGTAGGAGGTTCCGTACAGGCCGCAGCAGTGCAGATCAATGATGTAGTCCATGTCCTGGGCAATGTCCCAGATCTGGCTCGCCAGGGCTTCCGTGGAGGTGCCGTCGGTCCGACCGGGGAAGATCCGGTTCATGTCCTGCTCATCATAGGGCGATGAACGCCGCATCCCACGAAAGGCGGCCGGGTTGCACCTGGGCATGATGGTGACCTCTCCTGCAAGATCCCGCGTCTTCAGCTCATCAATCATCCGGTAAGCTGCGTATTGTCCTGTGGTCTCCCCGCCGTGCAGACCGCCCGTGATCAATACCCGCGGGCTGCCCTCTCCAAACCGATACCGATCCACCCGGTGAAGCATCACATCCTCAACGCTAATCTCATCTTTTCTCACGCTATCCGTCTCCCCTCCTTCAATCACCAGGGTATCCGGTTGCCGATCATGGACCCGACTCCCCAGACGAACGCAGAAATGATCCCGATCCCAAGGAGTGACAGCATGTCGATGCTGACCCTCACCTGGTCATCAGACCGGTCCGCCCTCCACTGGCGCCACACGATCTCCACGCCCAGGGCCACGAAGATCACGGGCCAGTA
>SKXF01000094.1 GCA_007128555.1 Clostridia bacterium
AACGCCCGAGGCTCCGAGAACCTCGACGGGTGTGGACGGACCCGCCTCCTCGATGGGATTGCCCCGGTCGTCAAACATCGCGCGGACCCGGCCGCTGTAGATGCCAGCCACGAAAGGATCGGTCCTCCGCAGCGTGCCGCCCTGGATCAATACGGTCGAAACCGCACCCCGTCCCTTGTCCAGCTCAGCCTCGACGACAATGCCGTGGGCCCTCTGCTCGGGATCGGCCTCCAGCTCGGACATCTCCGCCACCAGCAGGATCATGTCCAGGATCTCGTCAACGTTGTCCCCACGCAGGGCCGAGATATCCACGTAGATGGTCTCTCCGCCCCATTCCTCGGGCACCATCTCCTGGGCCGTCAGCTCCTGCCGGATCCGGTCGGGCTGTGCGTTGGGAAGCTCGATCTTGTTCACGGCCACGATCAATGGAACCCCAGCGGCCTTGGCGTGATCAATGGCCTCGATGGTCTGGGGCATCACGCCGTCGTCGGCGGCGACCACCAGCACCACGATGTCGGTGACCCTGGCTCCCCGGGCCCTCATGGCCGTGAAGGCCTCGTGGCCGGGGGTGTCCAGGAACACGATGGGTTTGCCGTCGTGGATGACCGTGGAGGCGCCGATGTGCTGGGTGATCCCGCCCATCTCCTCCTCGATCACCGAGGTGCGACGAATGGTGTCCAGCAGGGTGGTCTTACCGTGATCAACATGGCCCATGACGGTGACGACGGGTGCGCGGGGCATCGTCCGGTCGGCGCTCTCGTCATCGATATGCTCCGCCAGAACGTCCTCTCCCCGATCGCCATCATCCTCCTCCGGCTCCACGTGCTCAAAGTCCACTCCCAGCTCGCTGATGATCAGGGCCGCGCTCTCCACATCGAGCTCCTGGTTGATATTGGCCATGATCCCGATGCTGATCAGGTGCTGCATGAACTGCAAAGGCTCTACCCTGAGCTTTTCTGCAAGTTCTGCGACCGTCAGCGAACCGGTGAGGATGACCTTCTCCACGGGAACCTGCAGGGATCGCCGGGGTGCCCTTCTCCGGTCTGGGCGCCGCCTCCTGGGACTGACCCCCTTCTTCTTGACCTTCTTTGCCTTCGCCTGTGGTTCGGGCTTCGCAGCTTCTGCCGGGGCCTTCTCCGCGGGAGGACTCGGCTCACCCGGAGCGTCCTCTCCCCTGACGATCTTCCTGACGCGATCAGCAACCTGGTTATTTATCGAGGTCATATGATTGGTGACGTCCAGGTTCAAATCCTCCTGAAGAATTCTAAGCACTTCCTTGCTCTGCACATCCAGCTCACGTGCGAGCATGTATACGCGAACATTGCGCGCCAAATCATTCACCTCCGCATAACTTACACGACTCGGTCATCCGCTGCAACCGGGTAAACAGATCCTTCTGAACCTTCTCATCAATGTGTGACATTCTCAAAGCTCGAACCAGGTGCTTCCCTGAGAAGGCTTTTTCGAGACAGTTCCCATCCGGACACACGTAGGCTCCCCTACCGGACATCTTCCCTCCGGTGTCAATACTCAGGATCTCACCGTCAGGACGGCGCACAATCCTGATCAGATCCTTCTTCGGCTGGCTGACCCCACAGCCAATGCAGCGGCGCAGGGGACGCTTCCGTCTGGTCACTATCTACCACCGATCCTTTCCTGTCCCACTTACCTGGACTCTGGCTCCTCATCGGCATCCTCTTCACCGGCACCTGCGTCACCGGCGTCCCCTTCCTGGGCAGCCTTCTCCCTGGCCTGTTCCTCCCGGGCCTCCTGTTCCCGCACTTCTTCTTCCCGGGCATCCTCGTCCTTTTTGGCATCACTGATCAACTTATCAATCAGGCGGCTGGGGCGATCGTCATCTTCGTCATCTTTGCGCAGGAAAAACCCAGGAACGCGCACCTCGCCCTCCCCGGTCCTGATCTTGACCCCCTGCTCACCGATTCCACTTTCCTCGGCCTCGGTCTTGCCCTTGATGTCGACCTTCCATCCCGTCAGTCGGGCAGCCAGCCGGGCGTTCTGCCCCGCCTTGCCAATCGCCAGGGACAGCTGGTCGTCGGGAACGATGACCTGGGCCAGCTTGGTCTCCTCGTGAAGGACCACCTGCAAAACATCCGCTGGACTCAGCGCATTGGCAATATACTCTTCCTCCAGCGAGGACCAGCGAACGATGTCCACCTTTTCTCCTTTGATTTCTCGCACCACGTTCTGGACCCGGTTGCCCCGTTGCCCGACGCAGGCGCCGACGGGATCAACATTCGGCTCGGTGGAACGCACGGCCACCTTCGAACGCGCTCCCGCCTCGCGAACGATCTCCACGATCTCGACCTGGCCGTCGTGAACCTCGGGAACCTCCAGTTCCAGCAGTCGCTTGATCAACTGGGGATGGGTCCTGGAGAGCACGACCTGGGGCCCCTTGGTGGTTCGGTTGACCTCGGCGATGTAAAGTTTGACCCGATCTCCCTCGCGAAACCGCTCCCCGGGTATCTGCTCCGAGGGTTCCAGGATCGACTCGGTCTTACCCAGGTCGATCAGGACATTCCCCAGGTGGACACGCTGCACCAGGCCCGTGATCATATCCGCTTCTTTTTCTATGAAGTCCTGGTAAATGCGCTCGCGTTCGGCTTCCCGGACCCGCTGGGTGATCACCTGCTTCGCGGTCTGGGCCGCAATGCGCGCGAATCTCTCGGGAGCCACCTCGAACTCCACGCGATCCTCGAGCTCATACCCACGGTCGATCGCCTTGGCGTCCTCGAGGGTGATCTCCCGGGTCTCATCGGTGACCTCCTCGACCACATCCTTGTAGACCCCAATCCGGATCGCGCCGCTTTCCCGGTCCAGCCGGACCTCCACGTCCTGTCCCGCGCTGCCAAAATTGCGCCTGTAAGCGGACTTGACCGCAGACTCGATGGCCTCCAACAGGGTCTCCCTGTCGATGCCATGTTGCTTTCTCAATTCATCCAGTGCATTCATGAAGTCATGATTCATGGCCAACCCCTCTCCTGGGACGAGTTCATCCGCATCAGGACGGGCCTCAGATTTCCATTCGGTAATGCAGCTTGGCT
>SKXF01000282.1 GCA_007128555.1 Clostridia bacterium
CATCATGATCGAGACAGAGACGCCCTTCTCCCCGCTGCCGGGGTACCTGACGTCGCCTGTGACCGCTATCTTGAGTCCGAGTTCTCTCAACGATGAAGACAAGGTGCAGCGACCGATCGCGACAGGTGCCTTCACCTTTGAATCCTGGAGAAGCCGGGAGCAGATGACGGCCCGTCGATTCGACGACTACTGGGGTGAGACCGCCCACCTGGAAAAGGTCGTATACATGGGCATCCCCGATGACAGGACCCGCCTGAGCTTGCTGCTCAGCGCCGAGATTCACATGGCCCGCCTTCTCGCACCCGCGGCCCTTTCTCGACTGGAGGCGGAGCCCAGTACAGAACCCGTAACCCGTGTGAGGATGGGCAGGGTGAACCAGCTGATGCTCAACACGGATCGGTTCCCCCTGGATGACGAGAGGGTGCGCAGAGCGGTTGATGCGGCCATTGACCGGGCGGCCATTGCGTCTCGCGTTCTCCCTGGCGTCGATCAGCCCGCCTCGGGTCCCTTCTCCCCAGGTATGGCCTGGGCAAACGAGAACCTGCCGGACTCCATTTGAGACCTGGACCGATCCCGCGAGTTGCTCGATGAGGCGGGATGGGAGATGGGTGATGACGGGGTGAGGTATAAAGACGGGAAACGGCTTGAGGCAGAGCTGTACACGTATGGGTCCCGGCCCGCCCTGCCGCCAACGGCCGAGGTCATCAAGGACTACCTGGGCCAGGCATGATGGAAGAGATGGGGCGGGAACATGTCGCCGTGGCGCGTTCAAAGGGCCTGGCCGAGAAGACGGTTCGGAGAAGACATATCCTGCGCAACGCGGCCCCTCCCCTGGTCACCTACTTTGGACTGCAGATGGGATGGCTGTTCAGCGGCACGGTCATCGTGGAGAACATCTTCGGCTGGCCGGGCATGGGGAGACTGCTGGTCGACTCCGTACTGTCCTTTGATGTCCCGGTGGTGCAGGGCTCTGTGCTGTTGATCGGGACGCTCTTTGTCGGCATCAACTTCGCCACCGACCTTCTCTGTCTTCACCTGGACCCCACGCTCCGGCCCGAGGGGATGATCTGATGTGAAGGGATTGCTGATGAGCAGGTGGCAGGTCCGCATTGCCGCGGCGGTTCTTCTGCTACTTGCGATCATCGCCGGCGCCACCCCGCTTCTCGCACCGGAGGATCCGGGGGCGATCCATCTCGAAAAGCAGCTGCTTCCCCCCGGAGGCGACCACCTCCTGGGCACGGACACCCTCGGCCGGTGCCTGTTCAGCCACTTAACTGTATGGGTTGAGAAACTTCCTACTTATCGCCTCGGCTTTTTTGGGTGTCCGGGTGTTCATAGGGATCCTGGTAGGTATCCTCAGCACCTATTCCCCCGGTCCGGTGGCCCTTCTCTTCCGGCGCCTGATCGACCTGGAGCTGGCCTTTCCGGGCATCGTGACGCCGATCGTGATCGTAGGGATGCTCGGCTCTGGCGTGATCAATCTCACCCTTTCCCTCGCGGCGGTGGGATGGTCCAAGTATGCGAGGCTCATGGGCGTGCGCGTGGCATCCCTGAAGGAAAAGGAATTCATCGAAGGAGCCCGGTCCTACGGGGCAGGTGACCTGCGCATCATCCTTCGCCACATCCTACCCAACTCCATCTGGACCCTGGCCCCCCTGGTCTCGCTGGGCATGGGGGGGCTGTTGATACACATCGGTGGGCTCAGTTTCCTCGGCCTGGGGCTCAAACCCGGAACCCCAGAGCTGGGGATGATCATCAGGGATGGCTACACGGTGTTCCCGGACATGGCCCACCTTGTCCTGTTGCCATCCCTTCTGATTTTCATGGTCGTTTTAGCGATGACCGTCCTCAGCGACTGGCTGAGGGATGTCTGCGACCCCAGAACGCGAAGGTGATGGTCCTGTATGCTCCCTCCAACCCCCTACAGCCGGCCCGCCCGTATCAGGTCGACAGCCGCCCCCGCTGCCGCCGCATCGAACTGGTCTCCCGCTACTCCCTCCATCTCCCGGGCAATCTCCTCGTCCGACTTCGAATCACGGTACGGACGCACGGATCGCATGGCGTCCAGGGCATCGGCCACGGCGAGGATCCTGGCCTCCAGGGACATGTCGGCCCCCTTCAACCCCCTGGGATATCCCGTGCCATCCATTCTCTCGTGATGACTCCGGACCACCTCGATAATGGGCTGCATCCCATTTGCCATCGGCTGAATGATCTGGGCCGACTTATCCGGATGCCTCCGTATGTATTCCCACTCATGGTCGTCCAGGGGACTTCTCTTGATCAGGATGGCCTTGGGTATGGCAATCTTGCCGACATCATGCAGCAGTGCAGCCCAACGAAGAATCCTCCGGGATTCCTCGCCCAGGTCGAGTGCGGATGCAATGGCCGCAGCATACTGCACAACGCGCTGGGAGTGCCCGTAGGTGTAGTGGTCCCGGGAAGAGATGATGCCCAGGAGCGTGCGGAAGCTGTTCATGAGGGGTTGCCTGGCATCGGGGAAGGCTACCAGGTTTGTGAAGGTGCCATCGTAGAGTTCGGCACGGTCACCGGACTTGTGCTTGGCATGATACAGTGCGTCATCTACCTGGGTGAGCAGTTCGTCTGCCGTATCCGCCCAGGTGGGATAAATGGATACCCCGACCGACACGGTCAACTTTCCACCGGGCTGTTGCTCCTCTCCTGGAAATTCACACGCCGCCACCGATTCCTTCAAACGCCGGGCGATTACCTGGGCATCCTCCGGGGATGCTCCCGGGAATATGACGCCAAACTCCTCGCCCCCTATACGCGCCACGGTATCCGAGTATCGAACATTATCCTTCAACAGCTCTGCCAGTTTCTTCAGTGCCTCGTCGCCCGCGAAGTGTCCGTTGACATCGTTGTAGTGTTTGAAATTGTCGAGATCGATGAACATGAGTGCGCAGCTGCCTCCGTTGCGACGGGCCCGGTCCATCTCCTCGTTCAACCGCTGGATGAAGTATCGGTAGTTGTAGGCCCTGGTCAGTTCATCGACCAGGCTGTTCTCCCTGAGGTTCTCATTGA
>SKXF01000361.1 GCA_007128555.1 Clostridia bacterium
CCATCAACTCGGCCTGATGATTTTCTGACAGGGAGGCTGTAATGAACCGTCCTCGCAAGGTGAAGATTACCGACACCATTTACCGCGACGCCCACCAGTCACGCATGGCGACCCGCATGAGCACCGAAGATATGCTCCCCGTAGCAAAGGATCTCGAATCCGTGGGATTCTGGGCCCTCGAGATGTGGGGAGGAGCCACCTTTGACAGCTGCCTTCGTTTCCTGAAGGAATGCCCGTGGCTTCGGGTGCGGCGCCTGCGTGAGCATATCCGCGACACCGGGTTCATGATGCTACTGCGGGGTCAAAATATCCTCGGATACAAGCATTACCCGGACGATGTGCTGGAGGCCTTCGTAAGGGCCACGGTCGATAACGGTGTCAATATTATCAGGATTTTTGATGCCCTGAACGACGTGCGCAACATGGAGATGGCCATCCGTGCCACCCGCGCCGCAGGGGGGCATGTCCAGGCCGCAGTCGTCTACACGATCAGCCCCGTTCACGACATCGACCACTATGTCGAGACTGCCGTTCATCTGGAGAAACTGGGTGCCGATTCCATATGCATCAAGGACATGGCCGGGATCCTCACCCCCTATCGGGGGTACCAGCTGGTAGAGGAAATGAAGAAAGCCGTCGGCATCCCCATAGACATCCACAGCCATATGACCACCGGCATGGCGGCGATGTCCTACCTTAAGACGATTGAGGCGGGAGCGGATATCGTGGACACCTGCCTGAGCGCCTTCGCCAACGGCACCTCGCAGCCTGCGACCGAGAGCCTGGTCGCCGTCCTCCAGGACACTCCCTATGACACCGGACTTGACCTTGAGAAACTGGCGAACATCAACAGCCACTTCAAGAAAGTCAGGGAGCAGTACGGTGACTTCTTTACGCCCGCCGATGTCGACGCCCAGTGCCTCGTCTACCAGGTTCCCGGAGGCATGCTCTCCAACCTGAGGGCGCAGATGAACGCCCAGGGAATGCTGGATAAATGGGACGAGGTTCTCAACGAGGTACCGCGAGTCCGCGAAGAGCTCGGTTACCCACCGCTGGTGACACCCATGAGCCAGATCGTGGGAACGCAGGCGGTATTCAACGTGGCCACCGGTGAGCGCTACTCGGTGAAGTCCAAGGAGATCCGCGACTACGTTCGCGGCCTCTACGGGCGAGCTCCGGGCGAGATCTCCGATGAGGTAAGAAAGAAGATCATCGGTGATGAAGAGGTACTCACCACGAGGCCGGCCGAGCTGCTTGAACCTGGAATGGAAAAGGCCCGGGACGCGATCAAGGAGTACATCCGCAAGCCCGAAGACGTGCTGTCGTACGCCCTGTTCCCGGACCAGGCCCTGGATTACTTCAAGCACCGCGAGATCCACGGAGAATGAGACCCCCTGGAAGGGGGCCGACTCCCGTTCCACCTCATCATCCCCTGACCCCAAAGGCCGCCCCCTCGAGGGCGGCCTTTGCCTCGGCCAGCGCGATCACCACGTCACAATCGATGGTGGCCCGGCCTGCGACCCGGCCTGGCCCGACGGGCACTGGACGTGTTGCTACGGGTGGCCTGTAGCGTCTGGTGGCACGCCCATACCCTCAGATCACCCCGCTGTCATCATCTCTCCCACCCCGTCACACCTGGGGTTACCGCACGGCCGAGGACCACAGCATGATCCTCCGTATCGATGAACGGACCCCCACTTCACCTCCTCCGCATCATCAATGGCCCGTCAGGGTCGTTGCCAACACCTGGACAGGGCGTTCCTCGGTAAAGGTCACCGAAAAGAAACGTGATGACCCATCAGACCGCCTCCAGCTATACCGGAGATTCACCGCACCCCTGACCTGGAACGTCCCCGGCCTCTCCCACACAACGTCGAACGCCTCTCCCGGGTAGAACACGATCTGCAAGTTCTCCACCTGGCCGGGCAGCTCATCAAGGTGCACATCCACCCGGTATCGCGCAGGCCTGCCAACCACCCACGATTCGGGACCCTGCAGACGGATCTCCGGCACCAGCTCTGCGGGCGCCTCGTAGGGGAACACCTCGGTCCATGGCCCCGAGGACACGGTGGTGTTCCATTGTCGGTCGTCAAGCACGGTTCCGTCTGCTGCAAGAGACTGGGCTCTCACCTCGTACTCACCAGGCTCTCGATAGGTGTGCTCCATCTCTCCGGCCCGACTCGCCGGTCCTGTATCGAGATGGACCTTTCCATCACCGAAGTCCCAGGCCCAGGCTGCGTGTTGAACCCTCTCCTCCGTCTTGAGTGTTGTGCTTTTGTTCCGATACGTAGCGCGGATCTCGGGGATGTCTTCTGCAGCTTCACCTGGTCCCAATCCCGCCTGTTCGGCTGGTAATCCCTCCCGATCCTCCCCGGCGGCTCCGAGAACGCCCGGATATCTCAATCGCGTGGCGAGGTTCAGGATTCCATCGGCGAATCTTCCCAGGACCTGCAGCACCTTGTTCGGTGCAGGTCCATGGGGACCACCCCCGAGGAGTCCGACCGCTGTCGCGGCAACGTCCTCATCCTGGCCCACCCGTCCCCCCACGGCCGTAAACAGTTCGACGGACTCACCCGCCGCACCCATCATGGACGACTGCCTTTCGGTCCACCAGTCGTTGGGACCGATGTGGGGATCGAAGATCTGCCACCAGTTTGGAGCAGTGGCCAGGATGATCTTCACTCCCGGGTCTTCAAGGGGATGGATCCGGCGAATCAGCTGGTTCCCCGGGATCTGCAGGGAACCCTCGGGGCCGGGAACGGTCACCTGTTGGGGCAGCTGGTAGAGCAGGACGTCGCTTTCGAGTCCCAGTTGTTCCTCCAGCCAGAGAACCGCTTCCTGCCGGCCCCGGTTTGCCAGGTTCGGCATGATGTAATCGTTCAGGAACCTCACCGCCCGCCTGCGAAGGAATTCCACCGCAACGGTCTTCCAGCTCGGGCCGAGGGTCACGTCGAGCATGAGGTCCTGGGCGAGAACCTGGCTGGCAGGAACCAGCGCCAGGTAGGTTCTCCGGGCGGTGAGTGCAGACAGCAGGTCCATGTAGCCCCAGGACAGGACCCGGCCCGGCACTCCCATGTCGTCCTCCGACAGGGTTCCGTCCCAGGCAATCGGTGTCTCCTCGTCCTTCAAGTATCCAGGTATTCTCGCAGGATACCTCACCGACAGCCAACCCAGGAATCCCACCGCTCCCTCGAAACCCGCAGGCAGAAGGGACATGTGTTGCGATGCCAGGTAGCTGCCATACAGCGGTTCGAACAAATCCCGGCTGCGCTGGGCTACGTAGTGTTCCAGGCCCACGTACTCCGGTCGTGCCCACGACACGTCCCCACCGGAGCGGTACATCCCCCGCTCCCTTCGGTATCTTTCCACCCGGGCCGCCAGTTGCTCAGCATACAGCACATCCGCTGCAACGGATCCGGCACCGACAGGAGCGATCAGCACCAGGCGGCCGGGGTCTACCTTATGATCCAAGCTGTGCAGCCACCACCTGACGGGCAAGACCGCGGCCCCAACGACCAGCACATTCATGTCCTCGATCTCCGGTGACAGCTGCGACAGCCTCCTGACGCCATCGGCAAAGGATCCATCGAGGCGCAACGTGTCGACGTCCCAACCCGCGTTGACCAGCGCCTGTTCCAGCGTCGATACATCCGTGTACGGTGGGGAAGTGATCAGGAGGACGCGTGGGTCCCCCGGTGCATCCGCGCCTTCAACCGGGGACACCAACAACATCACCAGGACCATCCCCACCATCAAGCCATTACCGAGCTCTCGATTCATCGCACAACCTCCTTCTCCGGGCTCTTCACCCTGGAATGATCCACCCAGCCCTCGTTGCACAGCACCAACACAAGCGCAGGTTCGGTCCGAACCAGGGCCTCCTCCAGGCGATCCTGCCACAGCTCCGGATCATGGTAAACCCGGAGTCCACCCGACGGCTCCCGAACCACGCCCAGTCTCTTATGCTGCATTGGAGCCAGCACGAGGGGGTCACCAAAGAGCTCAAGAAGCACCTCCCCCTCGCCCGATACCGAACGAAGCAACAGGGAAACCTCAGAGAACGCAGATCTCTGCAGGGGGAAAGGGACCGTGTGGGAAAAGGTCCTCACACCCATCATCCGCGCAGCAACAACATCCTCCGGCGACCTTACCTCGTACAACAGCCGCACCGGTGGTGACGTGAGCCGATCGAGGGCAGGCACCCTGGAGATGAGGTGATCCCCCGTCCACCTTGGAGCATCGAGGTCGTGCAATCTGGAATGGGGTTCATCGAAGACGGTCCTGGCTTCAATCCTGAGAAGCAGGAAGTGCCCCGGGGGCACCTCCAGGTGACGGGACACAAGGCCAGGGGGCCCATGACCGCTTACACCCATCACGACGAAAACGAAAAAGAAGAGGAAACATACTGGAAGTAACCTTCGCATGTCAATCACTTATCGTGGGGTCAGATGCCCCCAGTATACCAGAAATTGCCACAATGTCAAGGCGGGGGAGATTTTCCCCCCCGCCCCTGCGCTGCTGCCTTGCCTTACTGCCCCTCAGCCATGGCCCTCTCGGCCCTCGCTATGGCAGCACGAACCAGCGAACCACAGGCCCGGGCCGGCATTTCACCCCAGTCACCGTTTCGTTCCATCAGGAGTTGGTCGATGCCCAGTTCCTTGGCCAGCTCGTACTTGAGTCGATCACTCATGATTCTTGCCAATGGAATCATCCTCCCTGGTTCGGTTCGGTCGCCGGGGCAGCAGCACATTTAGTCTGGCTCACAGGCGCTGATCCATGATAGCAATCCTGCACATCCGTGCATAATTAGGACAGGAAGAAGGCACGTTACGTCAATGAGGTGGAGACTGTGGTATTCCTAACGGTATTTCTGCGCACCGTCTTTTTCTATTTCAATGTCCTCGTTTTCGTCCGCCTCATGGGCAAACGCGAGATCGGGCAGCTGTCACCGTTCGACCTCGTGGTATCCATCATGATCGCCGAGGCAGCGGTAATGCCCATCGATGATCCTGGGCGCTCTATCTGGATGGGCATCATACCCGTCACAGCACTGGCCGGCCTGCAAATCGCAATATCGTGGCTCTGCCTGAAATATCCCACCATCCAGTCCATGGTAAACGGTCGACCAACCGTGATTATTGAAGGCGGCAAGATCAACGAAGAAAATATGCGCCGCTCCCGCTTCACCATCCATGAGCTCATGGAGCAGCTGCGCCTGCAGAATGCGCCCGCCCTTGCCGATGTGGAATACGCCATCCTGGAGATGTCTGGAAAACTGAGCGTGATGCCCACCGTGAGAGCCCGGAGCCTCCAACCGTCGGACCTGAAGCTCGACCTTCCACAAGAGGGACTGCCTGCTACACTGATCGTGGATGGGGTCATCAACCAGGAAGGTTTAAGAGTCATAAACCGTGATCAGCCGTGGTTGATGGACCAGCTGAAGCAGCATCGCATTGCGGATCCAGGCAGCATTTTCGTGGCAGCTGTCGACCGGGCGGGCAAGCTCTGGATCCAGCAAAAAGAAGCCCCGTAGGCGGGGGATGCTGATGGATCCGAAGGCAAAGCGACGTCCCTGGGCCACATTACCTGAGATGGAACCTGGTCAATCCTCCAGGCGATAAACCGACGCAGATCGCAGCAGTATTCCATCCCCCGGGGTGGTGCACCACCGTGTCTCGACCCTCAAGGAGGTCTGCGACCTCTCCCTGGGTAGATCGCACCGTACCTGGCCTGCACGGTGCGAAGCAGCAGCACCGACATCTTAGTCCCACTCACAACGGGACGGTCGCTTCCGAGGCCAGGCAGGTCCTTCTGCCCTCAGCACAACATCCTGCGTGTGATGCCGACGATGATTGGGGCCATGGAAGGGCATGCGACTCGATCGAGGGATGGCTGTTACTCGGCGGGCCGATCGGAACGGCAGGTGAATCACCGGGGATGTTACCGCATTGCCCCAACGGCTATGGAAGGCGACCATGGGGATGCGGGCCGAACCCGTTCTGCGTCCGGCCCGCATGTCCCAACTTCTCCGTACCTCCAGGTTCACCTACGCAGAGTTGACTCCGTGATTGATCTGGCCCGTCATTCAGAGAGGTACCGGGACAGAAAACCAGCCGCCGACTGAGCCATCTTCATCTCTGTGTCGCCAACCGGGTTATCACGTTCCACCGAGGCCAGGATGACCGTCCCATAGGGATCACCCTGCACAATGATGGGAGCTATCGCCTGAGTGGAGAATTCGCTCTCCTCACTGTCCTCCAGCAGAATCTCGGAGGATTGGGCAGGATCACTCTGAAACAGAGTCTGCCTGTCATTCATGGACCGCAGGACAGCATCGCTGACCCGCTTGTCGATGAAATCCTTGCGTCTTGCCCCTGATACCGCCACAACCGAATCGCGGTCGCTTATCAGAGCAACCTGACCACTGGCTTCATGGAGAGAATCTGTCATCTCCTCCGCAAAGGTGCCGAGATCAACAATCGCAGAGTATTTCTTGAGGATGACTTCCCCGTCCTTGTCCACAAAGATCTCCAGGGGGTCACCATCGCGAATTCTCATGGTGCGACGGATCTCGATGGGTATGACTATCCGTCCCAGATCATCAATTCTTCTGACAACTCCAGTCGCTTTCACATCAGTCACCTCTTGAACCGGATTGTTACTCCGCGAAAGTTATTATCCCGCAGGGGAAGAAGTTTATTCTGATGCAGGGTGCATCAACCTGAGGTGACATCATAGGGGTAAAGAATCAGCCTGCCCTCATGATTGTGTCATGGAGGGATGATTGTTCACGTAAAAACGCACGATCTCCTCGATCACTTCATCCCTCTCAAGGCGAGCAGTCAGGGCTCGGGCGTTGCAATGGGCCGTGATGTAAGCGGGTTCTCCCGTGAGAAGATAATGAGCCAGCTGTTGAACCGGGTCATAGCCTCTCTCTTCCAGAGCAGCGTAAACCCGTCGCAACGTCTCGACGAAATCAGAACGGTCTGGGTCATCGAACCTGCCACTCCGGATAATCCTGGTATCCTGTTCATTGTTGCGGAACATTCCAGCGCCTCCCATTGGCATAGTACAACTGCTCTCTGACAGATAATTCTCCTCCGCAGGGTCAATATCCTGCTTGCCCTTCAAAGAAAACTATGGGCTAAACCATATCACGCCCGTGACCGGCGTCCCGAGCGCCAGATCCTCCCACGCACTCCGATCGAGATCTCCGGTTCCAACCTGGCCCATCATCTCCTGGTATTCCCTCAGCGCAGACAGCGTCCCAAGGCCGAAAACTCCATCCACCGACCCTGAGTAGAGGTTTTCAGCGAGCAATACCCGCTGCAGCTGCATCACGTCACTTCCCCTGAAAGAAAACCTTATCGTACGGGGAACCTCGCCAAAGTGATCCAGCCCCTGTCCGACGATCACCATCAGGGTGCCGACGGGAATGTACCGATACAATTCAACCACGTCCTGGTTCAGCATCCGGACACAGCCGGCGGACTGGTTCCCCCCAATCGTTCCCGGACGGTTCGTACCGTGTATCCCGTACCTGCCCCACGGGACGCTGATCCCGTTCCACCTGGCGCCGAAACCCCCGCCCCATATGGCCTTGTCCGTCACCAGCCATGCACCCAGGGGTGTTGGCGTCGAGGGACTCCCCACGGCGACGGGCCAGCGGTCCAGCACTTCTGATCCCATGTACAGTTCCAGGGATCGCTGATCGGCATTGACGTAAACATGCAGCCCGGCGGGGCCGTAACCTCCCCAACGCAATCCCTGTGCTCCATCCATTCGCCCAAGATCCAGCGAGGTCATCCTCGATTCGAGCGGGTCCGCCTGCTCCCACCCCGTCCGATGAAGGACCGACGCCAGGCGGGCAAAGAGCCAGGTTGCGCCGCATCCGGGAACCGCAGCGAACGAGGTAAGCCCGATCAGTAGTATCACGCAGACCGTCACAATGATCAGAGGCAGCCGGGTGCGTATGATGAATCCCCCCCCGATGTTTCCCTGTACACCACCTCTTTACCTATACTCCCGGCCCCGGTCTATTAGTCCTGATGCGGTGCACTTCGCAGGAGCCCGGCAGGCGGCCCGGGCCCTTGCTGCCGGATCGGTTCAACCCACTGCCTCAGCTCATCGTCATGATCCACGCAGGTAGCCAGGGGGCCGGTAGCATCCGGCGCCAGCGTGCTCAAGAGCCCTCGCATCACATGCCAGGCAGATGCTTCAACGTCGTACCGGGTGAGGGCGCGCACAGACCCCGGAACCCCATGACACAGCTGTGCATTCACCGTGACGGTCCGTAGCACCGAAGAGGATCCCCCGGCATCAATCGACCCATCCCCCTGCACCCGATCAGGTCCCAACCCGAATCACCATCCGGTTTACTGCCCCACAAAACGGGTCATGCTATACCCATGACCTTCACAACCGCTCTGATAGCAGCTGCGGTGGCGGGCAGCATCATGGCCTGGCAGGGAGCGCTCAACTCTCTTCTCAGCCGAGATGTCTCACTGGCAGGCGCCACCCTAATCGTACATCTCGTGGGGACGATCCTCGCCGCAGCGATCGTCATCGCCCTCACCACGTTGCGCATCGTGAGCATCAGCTGGGCAGATCTGACCGCGGTGCCCTGGTATGCTTACCTGGGAGGCTTCCTTGGGGTGGGTATCGTATGGGGTGTTGCAGCAAGCATCAGCGTCACTGGGGCTGCTCCTGCCACCACAGCCATTGTGGCCGCACAGGTCCTCACGGCAACGCTCCTGGATCACTTCGGCCTCCTTCACCTCAAGCAAGTCCCCTTCTGCCCGATGAGGGGGCTGGGCATCCTTCTGCTGGCCGCAGGAGCCTGGTGCATGCTGCAGAGACCGTGAATCTAGGCCTCCTGGGTCGCCCTGAGCCACAGGTAAATCTGAACAGCAGGAAGGGCGAAGGAGATGAACCGCAGCACCTGCCCGGGACCCGACATCGTCCCCACGGCAGCAGCGAGGCCACCGGTCACAGCTGCCAGCACCGAGACAAAGAACAGGTATGCCAGGTACCGAACCGTCGCTGCCCCCTCCATCCGGTAGAGCATCAGGTAACCAGCAGATAACACCACGTAGATCAGTGGGTTCCAGAAGTTCACAAGATGGATCAGGCCTCCGGCGACATCCAGCTCCACGGCTCCCGTGGCAGACAGGACCACCAGGAGGGGCAGGGCCACGATGACCCCTATGGTGAGAAGGGAACTGAGCCAGGTGTCATCCATGCTGAGAATCAGGCCGTGACGCAGCGGTCTGCCCCGGGCAGCGATTCCCGCCGCCACCAGGGAGTAGGTGAACAGCGACCAGGCATAGAGCTGGGTCATCGGCCCGGCCACAATATTGGCGGCCGCCTCCCACATCCCGGCACTGCCCCGGGTATAGAGAACCAGCGAGATACTCGAAGATACCATCTGAACGGCCATGGCAGCCGTGAGTGTCAGGCTCCAGAAACTCCGTCCTCGCTTCCACAGGGCCGCAGCCAGGTAGAAGGCCGACAGGTAAAATGCCGTGGCGGTCGAGTACAATAAGATGATCCGCACCGAATCCGGAGGCCCTCCGAGGGCCAGCCGACCGTAGATTCCCACGTGGGCACCCATGTACACCACTGCCGTCACCTCGGCAAGGCGGTGTTGAAGCTGCAACAGGCGGTCGGATCGGTTCATGTCGTCTCAGCCGACAGGGCTCCATCGTCCTCCGGCACCCAGACGAACCGTCCCAACATGGGGTCATACCCAGACCAGCGCCCACCGGCATCTCGCACGTCTTCACTGACCGATATCACCTGCGCCACCTTCCCACTGTAGAGGTCGGCATGATGCAGGGCCACCGCCTCCTGGGTCTGGGGAACAACGGGAGCGCCATACTCCTGTCTTCCGTGATGGCTGAGAATCAAATGCTCAAGATGCAGGCCCAGGTTCGGTGGGAACGCCCCGATACGTCCGATCGCCTCCCGGACCAGGCAAAATCCCATGACCACGTGTCCGATCAACCTGCCGCGATCCGTGTAATCTATGGCACCCCGCCAGGAAAACTCCTCCACCTTCCCCACATCGTGCAGGAGCCCTCCCGCCACCAGCAGGTCGCGAATCATGTCGGCACCCATGGATGTCTCAAGGACAGAGACAATCTGCAGGGAATGCTCCAGGAGCCCACTGAGGTAGCTGTGGTGGATCCTTTTGGCAGCGGGAGCCATGATGAACTCCTGGTAGAACTCCGGCCTCCCGAAAAGATCCAGCAGGAGCTGGGACAGGTGAGGATCCCGCACGGACTCGATGCGCGACCAGAGCTCTCGTTCCATGTCCTCGAGGGACCTTGGACTGGCAGGTATGAACTGCTCAGGAGGTACCTCCTCCATCGCCAGGGCCTCAACGGCAGTGACGACCAGTTGATCCTGTTCCCGGTACTGTGTGACCTCTGCCCGGACCCGAACCACATCCCCCACGTCAAAGCCGGCTGCGACCTCTTCCGCATTGTCCCACACACGACCGGGGATGACCCCGGTGACATCCCTCAGGTCGAGCTCCAGGTACTGTCCCTTGGAGGGATCACGGAAGGACCTCAACCGCTTCCCCGCCACACCGAATACCCCTTCGATGCTCTGGCCCGCCTGCAGGTCACAGACCCTGGGTCCCGCTGCCCCTGCAGACCTCATGAGGGCCCCTCGCAGCCGGGCGGTCCCCCGTGGATGGCCCCCGTCGCCCGTTCGCCCGAGCACCTGCGGGCATTGCTCCGTCTCTTCAGCCCATCAAAACGTGCACACACATCGATCCCCTCCCACAATAGGACTCCTATGGAGTTCAATTCCGAGGGGGCTCGTTCCTTCCCGACCGGGAAAATGGCGCGCTGGGGAATGTTACGGCCTGGTCCGGCATACAGTCTACGGAGACCCTACTATGGGGGTGACAGTGACGTGCGTCTGTTCATAATACCACGCCGAATGCTGATTCTGGCCGCCCTCCTCGTCCTGATCCTACTGGTCGGGGTGGGCTACCTGATCATGTCAACCGAGTCACTCCGCGTACTGCAGGTTTCAGCACCAGGAGAACGCAGGATACCCATCTATTCGGTTCAGACGGAGGAGAAAATCGTCGCCCTGACCTTTGACGCCACGTGGGGAGCCGAGTTCACACCCAAGCTGCTCTCTGTACTGGCCGACAACGAGGTCAGGGCGACCTTCTTTCTAACAAACATCTGGATGAAAGACTACCCGGATGAGACCCGGGCGATCTACGCTGCGGGACACGAGCTGGGACTTCACTCCGCCAACCATCCCGACATGGCCACCCTGGGCGAGGACCAGATTCGGTCCGAGCTCACGGACAACATCGAACTCATGAAGTCCCTGTGCCCCGACGCGTCCCCCACCCTGTTCAGGCCACCCTTCGGATCCTACAACAACAGCATGATGGAGGTCACCGAAGACGAACTGGGGTTGATAACC
>SKXF01000194.1 GCA_007128555.1 Clostridia bacterium
CGGGGAGCAGGCGCTCCCCCCTGCAGCCATCATCATCCGTGGTCAAATGTGCCTGGCCATGAACGGCACCTGGTCCCTGGTGGAAAAGGACATTGACCGCCCCGGCTTAGTGCGTGTATACTACGTCTCGACTGACCAGTCAGTCTGAAGGGGATGATGACATGGACACGCGCCAGAGGATCATGATCGAAGCCATGAATCTCTTTTCTGAATGTGGATACCACACCACCACCGTGGACGACATCGCCCGGGCCGCCGAGGTCGCCAAGGGCACCGTCTACTGGCACTTCGCGAGCAAGGAAGGGCTCTTCGAGGCGTTGCTCAATGAAATGTTCACCCGTTACCTCGACGAGGTCCTGCAGATCAGCCAGGGCGGGGGGCCCGTCCTCGAACAGCTGCACAAGATCCTCGAGCTCCGCATCGCCCTCATCCGAGATAATCAACCCGTCACCGAGATGATCATGAGCCAGGGTGGGAAAGGTATGTCCAGGGAGTCCAGGGAACGATTCCTGGGCTGGCGCCGCCGCCACCAGGAGATCATCACGGAACTCATGCGGGAAGGTAAGGCGCAGGGAGAGCTGCAAATCGACGCACCCGAGGTGGCAGCGATCGCGTTCGTGGGTGTGGGCAGTGAACTGATTCTCAGTGAGCAGATCCACAGGCCGGAACTGGCCCGCGAACTGATGAACCTTCTCACCGGCGGCATCGCAGGGCAGCCGCCACAAGCCAAAGATACCCGTTGGGAGTGAAATAGATGTTCAAACGCAAGTGGGTCCTGGGATTGGTCATCGCATTCGTCCTCCTCGCAGGCTACGGTTTCATCCGCGCCCGCGCAGCCGTTCACACCATGACCCCCCAGTACGTCACAGACCAGGCACAGGTAGGGGATGTCGTCGTGATCGTATCGGGCACCTCTCACCTGGCACCCGAACACACGCGGTCGGTGATGTCCGGTGTCGGCGGTGAGGTCTCCTCGATCCTGGTGGCAGAGGGGGATCGGGTTGAGGTGGGACAGTCCCTGGTCCTTCTGACCAACGAAGATCTCCAGTTTCAACATGAAAGAAACCTGTTGGACCTCCAATCGGCCCGCCTCAGCCTCCGCGACATGCTGGGGATCGGTCCCAGCGACCCCCTCCCGGCTGACTTGATGGCTGCTACCACCATCTCCCTGCCCTCGGGGGGCCGCATTCAGAATCTCCAGGTCTCCGAGCAGGACCAGGTAGCCCCCGGCATGTTCATCGCAGAGGTCATCGATGACAGCAGGGCCCACCTGAGGATCCGGGTCACGCCCACGGAGGCGGGATGGGTCGAAGTCGGCGATGAGGCAACGGTATATTTCCACCAGTTCACCGGCACCTACCCGGGAGAAGTGACCGAGGTACACCCCGAGCCCGTACCCGAGGACCAGGCGGCCATGGGAAGTGTGACCGTGCTCGTGGACAATCCAGCGGGACTGTTGACGCCTGGACACACGGCGGACATCAACCTGGCCGATGGCAGGATCAGGCGACGGGGCGAGGTGGTCGATCCGCCGAGCACCCGGATTTTCGCCGACATTGGCGGCACGGTGGAGAGCCTGTTCGTCCGTGAAGGAGGACGGGTCCAGGAGGGGGCCTCCCTTCTCACCCTGTCATCCCCTTCCTTCTCCGTGGCGCTCAACCAGCAGATGGTGCGCATCCGGGCCGCTGAGATGGCGGTGGACCGGAGCCGGCGCAACCTGGAGGATCTCGTCATCACCGCTCCCATCACCGGAGAAATATCCAGGCTCGCCGTCACAGAGGGAGATCCCATCGGCCCCGGTGCCCCGGTCCTCACCATCTCCGACTACGGATCGATGAGCATCACCATCGAGGTGGATGAACTCGACATCTCTCCCCTTGAGGTCGGGCAGCAGGCCCGGGTAACTCCAGAAGCTCTGCCCCAGGTGCGCATGATCGGAGAGGTCGCCTCCATCGCCCGGACAGCCACGATCCAGGGAGGCGTCGCCACCTATCCCGTGAAGATCGTCGTCACCCCCCACCAGGATGTGCGGGACGGGATGTCCGCGGCTGTGAAGATCGAGGTCCAGAGCAGGACCGGGGTCCTGGTCATTCCGGCTGAGGCCGTCATCACTGCCGATGACGAGAGCACCGTCAGAGTGGTCACCGGGGACGGGGTTGAAACACGCACCGTGGAGATCGGTCTCTCCGACGGGGCTCGCACGGAAATCCTCTCGGGCCTGGAGGCGGGCGAAGACGTGGTGATTGCCTCCGTCAGCCGGGACATGTTCCCGATGTTCGGCCCCCAGAGGCCGCGGTGATCGCCGTGAACCCCAGCATTTCACTGACCGACATCCACAGGACCTACGACATGGGGGGAGAGGTACAGGTCCACGCCCTTCGGGGGGTCGACCTGCAGATCATGCCGAAGGAGATGCTCGCCATCATGGGCCCCTCCGGGTCGGGCAAGTCCACCCTGATGCACATTCTCGGGTGCCTGGACCGCCCCACCTCGGGACAATACCTTCTCGAGGGGCAGGATGTCAGGCAAAAGACAGACGACGAGCTGGCCGCCCTGCGGAACCAGTACCTGGCCTTCATCTTCCAGGACTTCAACCTCCTGCCGGGCATGACGGCGGTTGAAAACGTCATCCTGCCCCTCACCTACCGCTCCATGGCAGCCCGCCAGCGACTTGAGCGCGCCCAGGATGCCCTGGCGCAGGTCGGGCTGGCGGACCGTTTCCACCACCGGCCCAACCAGCTCTCGGGAGGACAGCAGCAGCGCGTGGCCATCGCTCGCAGCCTGGCCACCCAGCCCTCGGTGCTCCTCGCCGATGAGCCGACCGGGAACCTGGACAGTGCGTCCCAGGAGGAGCTGATGCAGGTCATTGAACAGCTCAACGAGGACGGAATGACTGTGGTGGTCGTGACCCACGAGGAGGCGGTAGCAGACCACTGCCGCCGGGTGATCCGGCTGTTTGATGGCCAGATCGTCTCCGATCACAGATCCGATGATAGGACGGCAGCCCCATGAACCTGAGCCAGGGAATCATCACGGCCTGGAAGGGCATCCGCAGCAACCTCCTCCGCTCTGCCCTCACCACCCTGGGCATCATCATCGGGGTCGGTGCCGTCATCACGCTGATCGCCGTGGGCCAGGGAACCCAGGCCGACATCAGCGGCCAGATCGAAACACTGGGCACCGATGCGATCATGGTGATGGGCCGCACAACCCGACTCAAGATCGCCGACGCCGCGGAGCTCGAGCGCCGCGTTCCCACCATCCTGCGCGCCGTTCCCGTTCTGAGCAGCAGGCTCGATGTCCGATGGAACACCCAGTCCGACAGGATGGCCATCGATGGCGTGGGGCTGGGCTATGACCTGATGGGCCAGGTGAACATCGAGGCCGGCCGCTTTTTCACCGACAGCGAGGTCGAGCAGCGAGCGCGGGTGGCCCTGGTCGGCCACACCGTGATCGAGGACCTGTTCGCCGGACGGTGGCCCCTGGGGGAACGAATCATGATCGCCGGCCAATCCTTTCTCGTCATCGGGGTCCTGGAAGAGCGGGGCATGATCATGGGCCAGGATCCTGACAACACCATCCTGGTCCCCATCACCACGCTCCAGCGAGTGGCCCGCACCGACCAGGTCAGCATGCTCTACGCGCAGGCCGCGGGGCCTGACGTGGCGGACCTGGCCACCAGCCACATCAGCAGGATCTTCGAAGTGAACACGGGACGAGAGAACGCGGTGACCGTGATGAGCCAGAGCCAGATCATGGACATGGCCCAGGCGATCACCGGCACCCTGACCATCATGCTCGCCTCCATCGCGGGCATCTCCCTGCTGGTGGGGGGCATCGGGATCATGAACATCATGCTGGTCTCCGTGAGGGAACGAACGCGGGAAATCGGCATACGCAAGGCCATCGGCGCGCGGCGGCGCGACATCCTGGTTCAGTTCCTGGTCGAGTCCGTCGTCCTGAGCATAGGAGGAGGTCTCCTCGGCATTGCCCTCGGCATCCTGCTGACCCGGCTGATCCAGGTGTTCGGTCTCACGACCCTCATGACCCCGGCGAGCGTGGGCCTGGCCTTCGGGTTCTCCGCCGCGGTTGGGCTGTTCTTCGGAGTCTATCCCGCCATGCAGGCCGCCCGGCTGGATCCGATCCAGGCCCTGCGCTACGAGTAAGCTGCCAGGAGGAGCCCGATGTGACCGACCCGGCGAACGCTCAACCGTGTTCGCCGGGCCAGGAGGGGGAAAATCATCGCAGGTAGTCTAAAAGGGTTGGAGGTAGTATTCTCGCTCCCGTGGCCAGCGAGGTCTGATAGGCCTGTTCCGCGGTGGCCAGGCGCATCACCATCTCGGCCAGGTCCACGTCGGCCGTCTCCGACATGACCCTGGCCAGGGATATTTCCATGTCCTCGAGACGGTTCCGACCCAGCTCCAGGCGGTTCATCCGGCCACCGATCTGGGATCTGACCGCCAGGATGGCGTCCCCTGCGGCATCCAGGGCATCCAGCTGCCCACGGATGGCCTCCGAATCCCGATCCAGGAGCGCATCACGAACCTGCACCGCCACGTCCAGTACATCGCTGAAAATCCGGTCGCCGGGCACATTCATCGCCATCTGTATGCCGGGGCCAACCTCGTGTACCATGATCCCGTCGTCCCCGGCGTAGTGGATCACGGAATCTTCAATAGAAAAGGGCAGGGTCCGCGTCTGGTACCCTGCAAAAAGATATCGTCCCGCGTGCTGGGTGTTGCCCAGGGACAGCAGATGATCGACCAGGCCATCGGCCATCTGGCCGAGGGAGTCGAGGGACGCGTCCGGGAGAATGTCATTGCTGCCCTGGATGACGAGTTCCCGGAGCCGGTTCAGGGCCTCTGAAGCCTCGTTGAGGGCCAGCTCACCCATTGACAGCAGGTCCATCGCGGTCGTGGTGTTCGTCTTGAACTGCTCGATTTCTGCCAGGCTGCTGCGGACCTGCATGACCGTCACGGTCCCGCCGGGGTCATCGGAGGGACGGTTGATCCTCGATCCGGAGCTGAGCTGCTCATAAATGCTTGAAAGTCGGTTTCGATTCATCATCAGGTCATGGAGCACCGTGCGCGCCATGCCGTTCTCGGTTATTCTCATTACCTCACCAGCCCATTGACGATCGTCGCGAGCATCTCATCCCAGACGGCAACCATCTTGGCTGCCGCATTGAAGGCATTCTGGGCCTGGATCAGGTGGGTGAGCTCCTCATCGATGGACACACCTGTGATCGCATCCCGCTGGTTGAGAAGCTGGGTCAACATCGTCGTGTTGTTGGCATACATCTGTCTCGCCTGCTCCGATCGGACGCCAACGTCGGCCACCAGGGATCGCAGGAAACCTCCCGGGGTCGCCCCCCCCACACTGGGGACCTCCCGAAGGCCAGCCATCAGCAGGGCATGGCTTCCGTCACCGGGTATGCCACCCACCGTCGAGGCCGCGGCAATCGCCCCGGGATTGTCCAGGATCTCCTGTCGAACCTCGAGAACGCCCGGAAGCGACACGAAGAAGTCCTCCCCGGGGTTTCCGTCCAGGGCAAATCCCCCCCTGTGGAGGGCATTCGCCTCTTCCCGAATCCCATCCGCCAGCTGGCTGACCCGGCCCAGCACCTCGGGGATCTCCTCGTTGCGCATCCCGACCCGTCCCCCCAGCTCTCCCGTGGCAGAGGGCTCCCAGCCTATGACGCTGTCGCCGTGGCTCCAGGTGAAGGACACCCGCCCGTAATCCCCACCGCCGGCTGGATTCACGTCCAGGGTGCGGCTGGTGAAGGCATCCAGCACCGGTATGCCATCGATCAACAGGCGAATCCCCCCGTCATCCGCATCTCCCGCATCCACGTTGACGAGGCCGCTGAGTTCCTCCACCAACAGATCGCGACGGTCCAGGAGATCGTTGGGGGGAGCAGCGGCTGCCGTCAGGGATACGATCCTCTCGCTGACCTCGGCAAGCTCAGAAATGATGGTATTGACCCGGCTCACCCGGGCCTCGATCGTCTGCTCCAGGTTTGCCATCATGTTGGTCAGCTGCCTGTCCACGGATGCGAAGGCATCTCCCATCTCGCGCGCCCGCTCGATCACCGAGCTGCGCAGGGCCGGGCTGTCCGCCTCGCCCGCGAGATCCTGCCAGGCGTTCCAGAACCCGTCGAGGACCCCGCCGAGCCCACCTGAGCCGGGCTCACCGAGGATGTCCTCGATCTGGGAGAAGACCTGCCTGCGCGCATCATACATCTCCAGCTCGCCCATCCGCCGATAGATTTCCCGGTCGAGATAGCGACTCTGCCGACGCGTAACGGTCTCAACGGCAACTCCCGTACCGAGGGACATCTGCCGAGCTCCCCGCAGGAAATAGGGAGCCGTGGGATTCAGCACCGCGTCCTGCTTCCTGTATCCCTCGGTATTTGCATTGGCCAGGTTGTGCCCGATCACATCGATGGTCGTGCGGTGAGCCGCGATGGCCCGTCGGGCTGTTTCAATGCCGAAAAAGCTGCTTCGCACGCCCTCCGCCCCCCTCCACGCCTAGAATTTCCTATCCACCAGCAAAGCCCCTGACCGGTCCCGACTGCGGGTCCGGTCATAGGTCGTTCCTCCACCCGCCAGGAGCCGTACCCCATCCAGGGAATAGGCGATGAACTTGAGAGCCTGGTGGACCAGGTCCCGGTTATCCTCATTGATGGATTCCACTTGCTCAACCAACGCCGACATCCGGGCTCGCGCCCGGCCCAGTCGATCTCGTTCAGAGGTCGAAAGATCCCCCTGCTCGAGTAGATCACCCAGGGAGGCGTCCCGATCCATTCCCAGGGAAGCGGCCAGCCCAGATTGGATCGTCATGCGCACGTCCTCATCTGTGGCCACCTGGAACATCAGCTCCTGCTGGGCCAAAAGAAGGGAAGCCAACTCATCAATATCGTTTTCCATCAAGGCATCTCGCTCGGAGGACAACAGCGCACACAATTCCTCGTAGGTCCCGCAATGTCTCTCCAACACGTCGGCAAGCTGATCCACCGAACCGGATACCGGCATCTGCCCCACATCCTGCCCCACGGAAACGTCCTCCTATCGATCACCCTCGGCAGCGACCCGGTTGACAACTCCACGGGTGATGATCTTCTCAGCCACGTCCTCGAGGGGAACATGATAGGTTCCCCGGGCCACCCGCTCCCTGATCCCTACCAATCGATCTGTCCTGTTGGGAGGCATCTCACTCAGGGCCCGGCGCAACGTCATGACCTCGCGGGCCCTCGAGGAGAGAGAGAGATCATCTCCGCCCAGACCCGACCTGGTCGCCTGGCGTTCGCCCCGGAAAGCATCCACCTTTCCGACCGACCCGGGACCAGAGGTCCTCCGCTGCGAGGTCCTGAGAGCCGCGATCAATTGCCTGTCCGATACCATCATGGTAAAACCCTCCTTGCCCCGGCCCATCGTGCAGACCGTCCTCTACCCTTATCTTATCGAACCCCTTGAGCGGATCTGTTAGATCCATTTACAGGCGATAGTTGCTCTATATCATTCTGACAGTACAATGATTTCGATTAGCGTGATCATACGACCCTAATGCTCCTGTTTTCTCCATGTTAATATGTGATGAGTGTCTCCGAGGGACCATTGGGGTTCATCCGGTCCCCTGGCCGCGATGACCGCGGACCGGATGGAGCCCTGGAATCCCTTCCCCAGGGCCGCCGTCGCCGCCCGCAGGACCCTTCCCGTGGTATAGGTATCGTCCATTACGACCAGGTTCTTCACCCCACTCCCGATGCTTCGAACGCAATCCAACCTGGCGGCCCGGTCCAGCCTCCCTGCGCCCCCCGGTTCCCGCCGCCACGTCAGAAGATCCAACCACTCGATTCCCAGGCTCTCAGCCGTTCGACGCGCCAGGAACCGGGGGCGATCGAGATGCGGTTGGCCCCGGCCCGTCCGCGGAGGCACCGGCACCAGTGCCCAGCCGCCGCCAGGACCTGTGACCGGCCGAAGGCGTTCAGCCAGCAGGTGGGCGAGGGTATGGACCAGGTGGCCTCCCTGCTCCCCCCGGAAGCGACGAACCAGGGAGCTGAGGGGATCCCGGTCGACACCGACGTAGTGGACGATCCCCCCCTCATCCGGCTCGCACAGGTGGCGAAAATCTCCCCGCTGTTGCTTCGGAACAGGAGGCATCTCTGCTCGGCACAGCGGACAGGTTTCCGGATGATTGGTCATGAGAAGATGGCAGGAAGGGCAGAGCCCGGGTGCAACCCAGCCTGCCATGGTCCGGGGCAGCATGCGGTCGCACACCAGGCACCGCTGCATTGGAGGATACAGAAGGTCAAGAAGGGCCCTCACGACTTGGATCTGTGCCACTGGTTTCATTCCCGGTAGGCCTGGTCTGTCCAGCCTGCAAAAACGCCTCGAGGAGATCACACGTCATCTCCCAGCCGCAGTTATCGTCGGGAGCATAGCAGAGGACCAGGGGATACAGGGCCCGTCGATGGGCGGTCACGAGAACCTCGGCCCAGCCGCGAGCGGTGGAATCCTCGGTCGCCACCGCATCGACACCTCGAAGCGTCTCTGCCAGGCGCAGCGATACCACCGCCGTATCGTCTTCCGAACCGATATCCGCGAGAATCACCTGGCCCCGCACGACCCCGGCCCGGTCCATGATCGAGCGGAGCTTGCGGACCCCATACTCCAGGAGCTCGCCCTGGTCCTTGCAGAGAAGGACCAGGCTGAACCCCACCGGATCCCCGGGAAACGGAGACGGAAGATCCCAACCGCGCCGGACGTACTCATAGGTGATCCACCCAAACAGTGCAACCCCAAGTCCCACGATCAGATGAGCGAGTGACTGTGACCATGTCGTCAAGCGATCCACCCCCAGCCCACTTCATTCTATGAAGACACGGGGGTGGCAGTTCCGGTCAACGCATTATGTAGGGTTCCCTCCCCGGGGAGCGGCTGCTGCCGCCTGCGACCACTCGAAGGTGGGAGCGGGCACCTCCTTTGTGAATCCTGCCGCCGACCTGAGCTCCTCGACCCGGTCCAGCCGTTCCCACGGCGCATCGATGTCGGTGCGGCCAAAGTGCCCGTACGCGGCAGTGGGTTCGTATATGGGGCGACGCAGGCAGAGGTCTCGAATGATGGCCGCGGGACGGAAGTCGAAGACCTCCCGGACCAGGGCCTCAATGGTCTCCTCGGGAATCCGGGATGTGCCGAAGGTCTCGGCCCTGATCGAAAGAGGGGAAGCAATCCCGATGGCATAGGCCACCTCCAGCTCGCACTCATCGGCCAGGCCCGAAGCGACGACATTCTTGGCCGCGTGACGCGCAGCATAGGAGCCCGAGCGGTCCACCTTGGTCGGATCCTTCCCCGAGAAACAGCCCCCGCCATGCCGACCCCGGCCCCCGTAGGAGTCCACGATGATCTTCCGTCCCGTGAGCCCCGCATCGGCCTGGGGCCCTCCAATGACGAAACGGCCCGTGGGGTTGATCAGGTACTCGGTGGCATCGTCGACAAAGGCTTCGGGGATGACGGGCAGGATCACCCGGTCCAGGATATCCTCTCGAATGCGCTCAATGTCCACGTCGGGCCGATGCTGAGCCGAAACCACCACGTTGGCCACCCGGAGGGGTATGCCCCCCGAGCCAATCTCCACCGTGCACTGGCTCTTGCCGTCCGGCCGCAGGTAGGATATGACGCCGTTCCGACGACAGTAAGCCAGCCTTCTCGCCAGTCGGTGGGCTAAGGAGATGGAAAAGGGCATCAGCTCGGGCGTCTCCCTGCACGCATAACCAAACACAATGCCCTGGTCTCCCGCTCCCAGGCTGTTCAGGTAACCCTCGTCGGTCTCGTCAACGGCCCGACCGATCACGCCCTGGGCAATATCGGGGGACTGCTCGTCAATGGCCGTCAGCACGGCGCAGGTCTCGCCGTCAAAACCATACTTGGCCCGGGTATAACCGATGTTCTGCACCGTGGTGCGCACCACCCCGGGAATATCGACGTAGCAGTCGGTAGAGATCTCTCCGGTTACCAGTACCAACCCCGTGGTGACCAGGGTCTCGCAGGCAACCCGGGCCGTCGGATCCCGTCGCAGCAAGGCATCGAGGATGGCATCGGATATCTGGTCGGAGACCTTGTCCGGGTGCCCCTCGGTGACAGATTCTGACGTATAACTTCGGTTCGTCCTCGGCATACGAAACGACTCCTCCCGATGTCAGCATGTTAGAACAATATGGAAGACCTATTTCTCCCAATCATACCTCGTAATGGTACAGACATCAACGGACCTCTTTGCGATCAACCCGGAGCCTGCCCATGATCATGATGTCCACGTGGCGTCCGTCTCGCACGGCCCCGCGCCGCTTGATGCCCTCGGCAGCAAAGCCGAACCTGCCGTACAGTGCGATGGCCCGCACGTTGTCCCGGTAAACTTCGAGTTCCACCCGCTCCAGTGCCAGCCACAGATCGGCCAGCTCAAGGACAGCCGAGAGCAACCGTGTCCCGATCCCCCTGCCCCAGTAATCGTCGTGCACGGCCATGCCCAGGTTGCCCGAATGAGCCCTCCTCGCCCCACCTACCGCAAGGTTCACCATCCCGACGACCCTTCCCCCGGTCTCGGCGACCAGCAGGTGGTTTGACGGGCTCTCGAGGGCCCGCTGGTGACCGGCTGCAAACGACTCCCTGGAGATGCTGGGCAGTGCCAGGGTCTCGGCGGCCGCCCCTGGAGCGATTCGAACCCTGTAAAGATCGTCCACGTCCCCCATCCCCGCCGGGCGAACCACAACGTCATCAAAGGACACGTCATCCTCCCTCCGGAATATACCCATGCACCAATCTCCCCCCAACGATGGTGGCCACCGGATTCCAGTCGCCATCTAGCACCACCAGGTCCGCTCTTCGGCCGGGGGCGATCTCCCCTGCCTGCCGTCCCAGGATGCGGGCCGGCACCGTACTGAGAGCAGACACTGCGCGCCCCAGGGACCAACCCAGCTCCTGTCCCGCGGCTCGCAGGGCCATGGCGGGCGTCAGGGTGCTTCCGGCCAACCTGCCGTCCGGGCACCGCGCCCTTCCCCCCTCCACCTCGACCGACATCGGCCCCAGGGTATAGGATCCGTCGCCCAACCCCGCAGCCGCGATCGAATCGGTGACCAGGCAGATCTCTCGGGCCGCCTTGCAGCGCAACACCAGTTCGATCATCTTCGCATCAAGATGCTCGCCATCGGGAATCAACTCGCAGGTGACCCCGCTGCGTAGAAGCGTCGCCACCGCGGGCCCCGGGTCCCGATGGTGAATGGGGGCCATGGCGTTGAAAAGATGGACCACGTGTCGCACGCCTGCATCAAAGGCCCGCATCATGACCGAAAAGGACGCATCGGTGTGGCCGGCCGCGACGACGACCCCCGCCCTGTACAGCACCTCGATCACCGCTGCAGAACCCGGGAGTTCCGGCGCCAGCGTCAC
>SKXF01000454.1 GCA_007128555.1 Clostridia bacterium
AGTCCGCGCGTGCGAGCTGCCCGTCGAACGAGCGTCGAACTCATCCTGTCGGACCACGATGGGGACTGTCTGTCCTGCAGCCGCAATCTGAATTGTGAACTTCAGAGGGTTGCACACGATCTCGGGATTCGAGAGCTGAGATACCAGGGCGAGAAATCGAGCCATCCCCGCGATGAGTCCAACCCGTCTTTAGTACGAGATCCAGACAAGTGCATCCTCTGTCAGCGTTGTGTGAGCGTATGCAGCCAGATCCAGACGGTCAGGGCGTTGGGAACCGTGGGACGCGGCTTCGATGCCATGATCGGTCCGGCTCTTGCGCGAGAACTGGGTGACGTATCGTGTGTGTTGTGCGGCCAGTGCCTACTGGTGTGCCCGACGGGCGCGATCACGGAGCGAGATTATGTGGACGAGGTCTGGGAGGCACTGGCTGATCCTGAAAAGCACGTTGTCGTCCAGACGGCGCCTGCTATACGGGTCTCGGTAGGAGAAGTGATGGGGATGGATCCGGGAAGTGTTGTGACGGGCCAGATGGTAGCCGGCCTTCGTCAGATCGGCTTTGATCGGGTGTTTGATACGGATTTCACCGCCGACCTGACCATACTGGAAGAGGGAAGCGAGTTATTGGCGCGGATTCGGGATGGTGGTGAGCTGCCACTTTTCACCTCGTGTAGTCCGGGATGGATCAAGTTCGTGGAGCATTTCTATCCCGAGTTCATGGGTAATCTCTCGACGTGCAAGTCACCGCAGCAGATGTTCGGAGCGCTGGCAAAGACGTTTTATGCTGAGCGGGAAGGAATCGATCCTGAGGATGTCTTTGTCGTCTCTGTGATGCCCTGTACTGCGAAGAAGTTCGAGGCGAAAAGACCAGAGATGGGTGCCAGCGGCTACAGTGATGTGGATGTGGTGCTGACAACCCGGGAATTGGGCAGGATGTTTATCGAGGCCGGTCTGGACTTCGAATCCCTCTCCGGGGAAGACTATGATGACCCCCTGGGGATATCGACAGGAGCCGCTGCAATATTCGGCGCTACCGGCGGCGTGATGGAGGCCGCGTTGCGGACCGTGTACGAGATCGTGACCGGGGAGGAGCTCGAGGAACTGGACTTCCACAGTGTCCGCGGTCTTGAGGGAATCAAGGAGGCGGAGGTTGATCTCAAGGGCACACCGGTGAAAGTGGCCGTGGCCCATGGGCTGGGGAATGCTCGGAGCCTGCTGGAGGCGATCCGGGCCGGCGAGGTTGAGTACGCCTTCGTGGAGATCATGTGTTGTCCGGGCGGGTGCATTGGTGGAGGCGGGCAGCCCATACCCACAAACAGCGAGATCAGGCAGAAACGGGTTGATTCCATCTACCAGGTCGATGGGCAGATGCCCCTGCGGAAGTCCCACGAGAACCCGGCCGTACAGGAGCTATACCGTGACTATCTCGGTGAACCACTGGGTACGCGGTCTCACCAGCTGCTTCACACCCACTATACCAAGAGGCAAGCTCACGCTGGATACGTCGAATCATGATCTGCCCTGGAGGTGAAAGAGATGAAAAAGATCAGGTCTCTGGATGACCTGAAGGAGGTTCAGGAACAGGCCAGGGATGCCGTTGCGATCAGAGAAGGAGCACCGACCAAAGTGGTGGTTGGCATGGGTACCTGTGGAATAGCCGCCGGCGCTCGTGAGGTCCTTTCGGCCATCCTAGATGAGCTTGCCCAGAGGAACATCAAAGGTGTCTCGGTTACACAGACGGGGTGTGCCGGATTATGCCAGCATGAACCGATGGTTGAGGTCTCAGGTGAGGATGAGATCCAGGTGATGTACGGTAGGGTCACTCCTGAGTGTGCCCGGAGGATTGTTTCGCAGCACCTGGTGAAGCGGCAGATCGTAACCGAATGGGTCCTGACGAGTAAGGATGGTCATTAACAAGATGCCCGGGCGGTTCGTGCGGCCGCCCGGGGGATTTCCGGATCACGACCCCAAGAGCATTGCCATGATACCGCTCCATTGTGGTAAGGTGATAGATGGATTATACATCACTGGAACACATGGGAGGAAGGTTTCAATGCAGCTGCAATTTGAGGTTGTGGGTATGGACTTTATGACGGCGGGTAAAGCAGCTGCACGAATCCGGAAGACGCTGCAGCAGATTGGCCTTGGGTCAAGGACGATCCGGAGGGTTTCCGTTATAGCTTATGAGGCCGAGATGAACATCGTGATCCACGCTCAGTCGGGCATGATCACGGTGGATGTCCGGCCCGACTCCGTTCACGTGATCGCCCGGGATAGAGGTCCGGGAATCCCCGATGTGGAGCGTGCCATGAGTGATGGCTACTCAACTGCGCCCGATCATGTTCGCGAAATGGGATTTGGTGCCGGAATGGGCCTGCCCAATATTAGGAGGCATGCCAGTAGCCTGGAGATTGAGTCTGAGGTGGGAGAAGGAACCTGCCTGACGGCAGTGGTTAATTTTGGATCAGAGGAGGGGCGGTGATCCACTTATGCCGGGGTATTTCCACTCCGTCCGATTGGATGAAAGTAAATGTGAGGGGTGCACCAACTGCATTAAGAGCTGCCCGACCGAGGCCATACGTGTTCGGGACGGGAAGGCGCAGATCATAGAGAAGCGTTGCATAGACTGCGGAGAATGCATAAGACACTGTCCGAATCAGGCCAAGATCGCCGTTACTGATGATCTCGATGACCTGGATCGGTTCCAATACACCGTAGCTCTGCCAGCTCCCGCCTTCTGTGGGCAATTTGACGAGCGAGCATCCCCTGACGCAGTTTTCGCTGCTCTGATCGAGATGGGCTTTGACGGCGTTTTCGAGGTGGCCGTTGGAGCAGAAGCCGTTACTCTGGCGTTGCGAGATGTCATCCAGTCCGGCGAGCTCAGTCGACCCCTGATATCCTCGGCCTGTCCAGCTATTCTGCGCTTGATACAAATCCGCTTCCCGGACCTACTGCAGCACGTTGTCCCCCTGGAGACGCCCATGGAGATTTCCGCCAGGCTGGCCAAGAAGGAAATCTGCGCCAAGACGGGTTTGGACGAGAGCAGTGTAGGGGCTTTCTTTATCAGCCCCTGTCCGGCAAAGGTGACGGCTGTGAAGGAACCCCTGGGAAATAGGGGGTCATACGTTGACGGTGTAATCGGCATTTCACAAGTGTATGGTGAGGTAAGCAAGCGCATCAAACCGGGTGAGCAGGTGCTCCAGCGTGCAACACCCCTGGGGATGCAGTGGGGATATGCCGGAGGTGAGAATCGTGCCGTCGGTCTAAGATCTCTTATGGCAGTTGACGGGATCCATAGCGCCATCAGTATACTGGAGGGCATACAGAACGGTGAGTTGAACGGAGTTCAATACGTAGAGTGTCAGGCGTGCGTGGGAGGCTGCATGGGCGGAGCACTGACGATTCAAAATCCCTTTGTGGCCCGTGCACGAACGGAGACCGCACTGCAAGAGATCCAGGCCTCGGGTGTCCGAGATCTGAGTATTAAGGAGGAGACGGTTGCCGATTTAATGCGGCAGGGGTTCTTTGACCAGATGGAGCCCCTCTGCCCTCGCCCCGCAATGCGATTGGATGACGATGTTGAAAAAGCCATAGCCAAGATGCAGTGCCTGGAGGAACTCGTTGAAGAGTTACCTGGATTTGATTGCGGTTCCTGTGGTTCTCCCACGTGTCGGGTTCTGGCTGAAGACATCGTGCAGGGGGTTGCCTCGAAGACCGACTGCTTCTTCAAACTCCGCGAGAAGGTATCTCTGCTTGCAGAACAGATGGTAGCGATTGCGCAGACACTACCACCAATCATGGGTGCTAAGGGGGGGACGCGTGTGCCAGTGAGTGTTGCTCTACGGGATGTGGTCGAGGAGCTGAATCTCGAAGTAGTGACGGGCGAGGCATCGTTGGATTCTAACGTGATCACGGGTGCGTATATCTCGGATCTACTCAGTGATGTGATGGCGAATGCTGATGAGGGTAGTGTATGGGTAACGATCCAGATTCACCAGAATATTGTGGCGGTTGCGGTGGTTGCGGCTTTGAATGCTGTCATCATAGCCGGGGGCCGCAGACCTGAAGCTGCCACCATAACCCGGGCCCATGAACAAGGTGTTCCAATCCTGACATCCAGCGCCAGTGCGTATGATATTTCGGGACGCCTGTACTCTATGCTCTCACGCGGGTAATGATGGTGTTACCCTGGGTGGTGGATCTTCACATCCACAGTGCTCTGTCTCCGTGTGCCGATGAGGCCATGACCCCTGGCGCTATCGTGGCAATGGCGCTACGTAGAGGGCTTGACGTGATCGGGATCGCTGATCATAATTCTGCTGCGAACGTGTGTGCTGTCATGGCTGCAGCCTCGGGTACCGGACTTGTCGTATTGCCGTGCATGGAAGTTCAGACCGTCGAGGAAGTACATGTCCTGGCAGTCTTCGATGGTGTCGAGGGCGTCATGGCGTTGCACGAGCATGTGTACAGCCACCTGCCCCGCCGTCAGAACGTTGAAAGGGCGTTCGGAAGGCAGACTATCTTCAACAAGGCAGGTGAGCCGGTGGGAACCGAACAGCAGCTGCTACTGGTGAGTACAGACCTCAGTTTGAAGCAGGTGTGTGAGTTGGTCCCGGGATACGGCGGGTTGTGTATTCCCGCCCACGTTGATCGGCCTGCTTATGGTGTGATCGGCGTGTTGGGAGGAATTCCGGCGGGGCTTGATGTGCCAGCTCTTGAGATTTCTCCCAGGTATCGGGGCTCTGGTGAGCTTCGAAGGGCTGTGGGCTCTATGACCACGGTATGCTTTTCCGATGCGCACCTGCTCCAACAGGTGGGCAGCTGCAGCTCAACGATCTGGGCTGAACAACCTACTGTGCAGTCTTTCTTGCGTGCTTTCACGTGCCAGGGCGGGCATAGGGTGGAGCATTGAGTAGGGTGTCGTGTTGGGGGGCAACCCCTCTCAACACGAGTATGAGGTCCGGGCTTGGGGAGAGATTGACGAGGGTCTGTGACGTCCACGGGCTGTCCCAGGCATGTACTTGAACGGATTCTGCGGGTGGATCAATAGCCCTTCGTGTCTTAATAAATAAAGAGCCAGCGTCGAACTAACGATCTCATGCAGCACCTGCAAGATCTTAGTCCTCTACTGATGTGCATGAGTACCGACTTTCCATGTTAGGTAGGATGCCATTTGAGGCCTCCTCCCGGAAGTTGTCTTCCTCGAAGTTCTCATTCAGGTCGACGCCATCTCTGTAACCCACCAGGGTGACGGCACATCTTCCGGGTGATGAACCACTGCCAGGGATGGGTGTTCGCTCGTCCTCATGATCCTATCGGCCACGGTATCCAGGGTTTCTATGCCTGCAGGTCAAAAGTCGTGCAGTTGACCCATGAGCCTGATGAGAGATCTTGCACGTCTCAACACGGGTATTGCCGCTGGTTCCCCTTGCCCTGGGTTCGGTTCACCCGCCTGTGGGTCCATCGCCGGACACGGTGAAGTATTTGTGTTGGCGTACTATAATCGGTGTAGAAGGGCTGATGCAGGTCAAGGCAGTGCGGAAGTCAACCCAGTCTGACCAATGGAGTGCCTGGGAGATCCCTCGGCAGTTAATACCCGTACCGCACGGGGGAGCCATCCCGATGAGATCAAATGGAACGGAGGTGAGGCCACATCCCCTGTGCTGTGCGGAGGGAGCCCTTGACCTGGGTGGTGCCTGAAGATCTTTGTGCGGGCAACCTTGCGGCGAGATGGATCTGAACGTGATGTGGGTCGTGGCTATGGAGGGCGATGCTCCACGCTGAAAGAACGCGGTGCTGCTCAACAGATGGGAGGAATGGACTTGTCTTCTTTGGTATTTTTAAACGGAGAAATCATCCCCCTCGGGGAAGCGAGGATATCACCCCTGGACAGGGGTTTCAACTTTGCCGACGGGCTTTACGAGGTGATCCGGGTCTACAACGGTCAGCCCTTTTGCATGAAGGACCATATGGACCGTCTCAAGTACGGCGGTGAGCAGCTGGACATCGAAATACCTTACACGATGGAGGAATTTGGGGAAGTTGTCGAGCGCTTGCTGAAGGCCAATGATCTACGCGAAGCGTCGGTCTATCTTCAGGTTACCCGCGGGGCGGTTCCCCGATCTCATCCTTTCCCAGAGGACTATGAACCCACGGTCTTCATGCGAGTCGGTGAGGCCTCTGCACCGTCTCATGATCAATTGGAGCAGGGCATGACGGCCATAACTCACAGCGATAACCGGGGTGGTCTGTGCTACATCAAGAGCCTTGCCCTACTTGCCAATTGCCTGGCCCAGACCCGGGCTAAACGAGTCGGCGCCTACGAGGCGATCCTGGTCCGAAATGGTTTCGTGACAGAGGCCACGGCTCGATCTGCCTTTTGCGTCATAGGCGGAACCCTTTACACCCACCCCCTCGCCAACATATTGCCCAGCATCACTCGGAAGAACGTATTGCGTCTTGCGGAAGAGAATGATTGGCCCGTTGTGCAGCAGGCGATTCCCGTGGGGGACTTCATGGATGCCGATGAGGTATTTCTCGGCGGTACCATTGCTGAGGTGGTTCCCATTGTCGAGATCGATGGGAAGATGATCGGCGATGGAAGGCCGGGACCTGTGTTCTGGCGGGTGCACAAAGCCTTTCAGGATCTGATAAAGAAAGCCTCTGTCTTTTCATAGGCCTCATGGCGGGGATCGGTACAGGTTCCCGCCCTCACTTACCCTCAAACAGATTCCTTCCCTCCGTGAAGGGGAAAATGGTATAATGTGGATTGAGGGAGTGGCCCTCTTCTTCATTCTTCATGATTCTCATCCTGCTGCCTGAGCGCGGCATTCCGTGTGATCGGCGGTTGACCGCTCGTGGAGCTATGAGCCAGCATCATGGTAGAGGAACATCAAGTTCAATCCGGCCCCTCGGGAACGGTTGCCTTGCAGCGACCGATGCTCTACGCGGCAGTTGCCTTCGTCGGAGGCGTTGTACTCGCCTCCGCGTGGGCTTTTGACCGCGTCCAGATCTGCATTCTAATCGTGGCGGTGGGAGCCCTGGTTCCTGCTGCCCTGGGCGCCCTGACGTCCGTGAAGGGGCAGGGAACGAACCCTCATCGTCTCCTGGCACTTCTATTTCTCGTGGGCATCTTCTGCCTCGGATTACTGCGCTGGACGAGTCATGTGACCGGGGTCTGGATCCTGCCCCTGCAGGAGGGCGAGCGCAGGACCGGTGAACTGGTCCTGTCTGTTGTGACCCCCGCGAGCTCGCTGGCAGGCGGTAACCAGCGCTGGGAGGCGGTGGTCAGGGAGGTGCCCACTGCAGAGATCCAGGCGCTTCGCGGCCATCGCATCCTGGTCTACTCCGAGGGTTCCGTTGAGCCCGGCGATGAGTATCGCGTCTCCGGTGAGGTGTTTCTCCCCGGGTCGGCCCGGAACCCAGGGAGTTTCAATTACCGAGGACACCTGCTGGCCCGGGGCATCGGCTACTCCCTCGATGTGCACAAGATGGAACGGCTCCCCTCCGATCCCCATCGGCTTCCGTTATGGCGAGCCGTCCTGCGGAGCCGAATCCTCGACGGTACAGCAGGTAGGGTCGACGGCGATGTACGGGGTCTGATCCTGGCCCTGGTTCTCGGAGATCGCGACCTCCTTTCCGAGGACCTGGTTGAGAGTTTTCGGAATGCCGGCCTGGGCCACCTTCTGGCCATATCCGGTCTGCACGTGATGACCTTCGGCATGGTTCTGATCTACCTGTTCACAGCCCTGCTTCCGAGACGTCCAGCCCTTTCCCTCGGCGTGGGGACCGTGTTTACCTACTCTATGCTGGTAGGCAGCGGACCCTCGGTCAGTAGGGCGGCCCTATTGTTCTGCGCCCGGACCCTGGCCCCCGAGGTGGCCAGGTACTATGATCCCCTGAACGTCCTGGCTGCTTCAGCCCTGGTTCTGGTCGTCCATCGGCCCGGACTTGCGTTCGATGTTGGCTTTCAGATGTCCTTCTGTGCGTGTTGGGCCCTGGTTGCAGTCCGACCGGTTCTTCAGGAGAGGCTCGGAGGCCTTCTCGCCGCTACCGTAGCTGTATACGGCAGTACTCTGCCGCTGACGCTGTATCACTTTGAGACCTCTTCCCTGGTGGCCCTGCTCGCCAATCCCTTGCTGATCCCCGTTTTTCTCCCGGTCCTGGTATCGACATGGATTGCGGGCATCATAGCAGTCTCTGGTGGATCCCTGGGGCTTCTCGGCCCAGTGACGGCGCCAATCCAGGTCTTCAGTGTACTGGTCCACTGGCTGGGATCCCTGCCGGGACGTGTGGAGGTGGGGATCCGCCTTCCGGTGCTGATGTTCACGTATCTGACCCTCGTCTGCCTGTTCTCGCCCGATCGCCGGGCACCGGTGTATGTTCCCGTGAGGGCTTTCGTGCCCCGGAAGATCAGAGCAAAGAGATTGGCTTTTATACTCCTCGTCTGGGTCTGCGCGCTCGGCCTGATCCTGGCCTTGCCCTCGGCAGGTGCGGGACTCTTGCGGGTGACGGTGTTTGACGTCGGGCAGGGCGATTGCATTCTCTTTGAGACGCCAGGGAGGGGAGTTGTCATGATTGATACGGGTCCCCCGGGGTGGGGGTGGCCTGCCGCCATGAAGAGCCGGGTGTTGCCGTACCTGGCCAGCCGGGGGATCCGTCGCATAGATTACCTGGTGTTGACCCACGGACACCTGGACCACACGGGAGGGGCTCTCGAGTTGATGGAGGCGATGGAAGTGAGTGAGGTCTGGCTGGGACCGATGTGCGAGGCCGGGGCGGATCTGGAGTGTGATCCCGGCTTGAGCCAGCTACTCGAAAATTCGGGAGCTATGGTCCGATGGGCGGCTGCCGGTGACCAGACCCAGTTGGGAGGTGTCGAGTTCAGGGTCTTGTGGCCCCCGGTGGACCCGGCGAGTTACCTGGACCTCAATGAGGCCAGTGTGGCTGTGATGGTTCGGTACGGCGATTGGTCGATGCTGAACATGGCCGACGTGGAGGGCAGGGGAGAAAAGGAGATGGTACAGCGATACGGGTCCACCCTGGGCTCTACCGTGCTAAAGGTGGGCCATCATGGGAGTGCGGCTGCCAGTGGGTGGGATCTTCTGCGTCATGTTCGCCCTGAGCTGGCTGTGATCCCGGTGGGTTTCAATCCCTATGGGCAGCCAGCTGGGGCCACACTTCAGCGCTTTGAGGAGATGGGAATTCCCGTCCTCACTACGCGGGACGCAGGAGCGGTGATCCTTGAGACGGATGGGAGCAGCTGGCGCGTCAGCACGATGCTGCCCGCCCTGCGAAGGAGCTCGCCGGTGTCGTGGGGAATGCCTATCGATGTGGCCTGTTTCTGACGGAAGGAGATGGGTCGTACAAGTGAACTCGCAGGACGGGACAGCTTATCCAGTACAGAGAGGAGCGAAGTCCATGGCCATTGTTGCCGTAAGTATCAGCCCGGTAGGAGAAGGGGTCGGTGTCAGCATCTATGTGGCACGGGCCCTTGCAGTGTTGCAGAGAAGCGGTCTGGAGTATGAAATGGGCCCGATGTTTACGACCATTGAAGGAGATCTTGATCAGATCCTGGAGGTCGTCCGAAGGATGCAGGAATCTGTGTTTGCTGAGGGAGCCAGGCGAGTCAGCACGGTGATGAAGATCGATGATAGGCGCGATTGTGACCACAGCATGGAAGGGAAGCTGCAGTCGGCGAGGGCCCATCTTGAGGGTGCAGTAGAGGAGGACAGGGGTATTGCCCAGGGTGGAATCCACGATGGACCGGGTGCGGGTACAGCACGTTAATGTCCGAGAGGCTAAACGCAGCCGCAGTGAGGTGCATACCCCTGATCCTGGAGGGGAGTAATCATGAATCCGCCGGGAAACAGCCACGGAGTGGCGTCCCCGGTGAGGATACCCTGGATGGCCCCCGGCTTTCGCGGGACTGTGAGCAGGAAAACCCTCGTGCAGGAAGGAGCTCGGTGGTGGTCTGGGGAATTGTTGGACAGTAGTGATTTACTGTTGTGATGAAACGGAAGGGGGGGACGGTGTTTTCATCGAGAGAATGCCGGCGACACTATGAAAGAGGATCTCGGTGTGAGATTCGATGTTTACTATACCCATGATGAGCTGACGGAGCGCATGGAGCGGCTGTGCGCCCGCTATCCCCGGCTTGCGTCCATGGCGTCCGTGGGCACGTCCTACGAGGGCCGGGACGTGTGGGTGCTGACCATTACCGACACCGACGTGAAGGCTGCTGACGACAAGCCCGCTTACTACATCGATGCGAACCACCATGCCGGCGAGGTGACGGGCTCTATGGTGGCCCTGTACACGGCGGTCTACCTGCTGGAGAACTTCGGTGGTGATTCCCGGGTGACAGATCTTCTCCGGCGGTATACCTTCTACATTATCCCCAGGGTCAGTCCCGACGGATCCGAGAGGTACCTCACATCCGGTGATATGCTGCGTTCGACCGTCAGGCCCTGGCCGGCGAGAGGGGAAGAGGAGAAGGGCCTTAGCCCCTGCGACGTGGACGGTGACGAGCTGATCTTGCAGATGAGAGTGCCGTCGGAGGAGGGAGCCTGGAAGGTCTCGGATCTGGATTCCCGCCTGATGGTTCTGCGCGAGCCCGACGACGATGATGAGGGGCCCTTCTACGACCTCTATCCGGAGGGTCTGGTTCGGGATTATGATGGGGCATCCGTGGGCATGGCACCGCCCAGGTGGGGCCTGGATCTGAATCGCAACTATCCCATGGGATGGAAAGATGAGACGGAGCAACAGGGGGCTGGTCCCCATGCTCTGTCGGAGCCAGAGACCCATAACATTGCCCAGTTCTTCGATCAGCACAAGAACATAGCAGGGGTCACCTCCTATCATACGACGGGAGGAATCATCCTGCGGCCGCCCTGCGCGGGACCCGATTCAGACATGGATATGTCAGATCTCCGAGTTCACCAGCTGCTGGGTGACCGGGGAGAGGCGTTGACGGGCTACCCCTGTCAGTCTGTGTACGATGCCATGACCCTGAACAAGAAGCGTCCCAGCCGTGGGAGCTTTATCGACTTTGCCTATGAGCTGCACGGTATCATTGCCTTTGCCCCGGAGCTCTGGAATCTGTCCGATCGGGCGGGCATACCTCGCCGGACCCCGCAGGAACGCTACATGCTGACGGCTGAGGAGCTAGAAGAGGATGATCTTGGCGTACTTAAGTGGATCGATGAGCACACCCCCAGCAGTTTTCACACCTGGAGGGAGTTCGAACATCCCCAGCTGGGGACGGTGGAGATCGGAGGAATCGACATCAAGTATGTCATGCAGAATCCTCCCGTCCAGTTCCTTGAGCAGGAGTGTCACAAAAACACGATGGCCAGCCTGGTCTGTGTGGCTGCCCTTCCAGAGCTGAAGGCAAAAGAATCCACCGTCTTTCGCCTCGGCGAGAACC
>SKXF01000329.1 GCA_007128555.1 Clostridia bacterium
ACACAATGCCCGCATGCAGGAAGTGCCCAGGCTCGATTTTAGCGCGATCGCCAGGAGCCTGGGAATCGGCGATGTGCACCGCGTCGACCCCTACGACCTGGACGAAGTCGAAAGGGTCATTCGCGCGGCCCACGAAGCATCGGGACCTTCGGTCATCGTCGCAGACCGGGCCTGTGTTCTCCTGGATCGGAAATCCCGTCGCGGCCACCACACCATCACGGAGGACTGCGCCGCCTGCGGCATGTGCCTGGACCTCGGCTGTCCCGCCCTATTTCGCACCGAGGGTGCCGACGGGCCGGTGGCGATCAACCCCGCCCTGTGCACCGGCTGTGGTATGTGCGCCCAGGTCTGCAGGTTCAATGCTGTACAGCAGGAAGGTGAGCACTCATGAGCTTCCATCTGGAGCGGCCCGTCCGGGACATCGCTGTCGTGGGTGTCGGGGGCCAGGGAATCATCCTCGCCACCGACGTGATCGCAACGGTGTTTCTCGAGGCAGGCTACGATGTGAAGAAATCGGAGGTGCACGGAATGGCCCAGCGAGGCGGTTCGGTGCAGAGTCACGTCCGCAGGCATCCCGAACGGGTCTACTCGCCCCTCATTCCCGAAGGAGGCGCAGATGTCCTTGTCTCTTTTGAAGCCATGGAAGCCCTGCGGTATGCGTCCATCGTCGCCGACGATGGACTGATCCTGTATAACACCCTGGAGATTCCGACATCAGCCATGTCTACGGGCCAGAGCTCATACCCCCGGGACATCGACGAGAGGCTGAGACAGGGATCCCCGAAGGTGTTGGCCGTCGACGCACTGCGCCTGGCGCGGGAGCTGGGCAACCTCCGGGTGGCCAACACGGTGCTGGTCGGAGCCCTCTCCGGGTTCATCGACATCCCCCAGTCCCTGTGGGGAGAGGTCCTCTCCGCCAGGGTGCCAAAGGGTGCCGTTGAGGTCAACCTGGAGGCCCTTGCCGCGGGCCGGGACATCGCCGCAGCGGCTTTTTGAACATCCTGCTCGGGTCGGAGGGCCACGCCCTCCGACCTCACTCCCCCTCGATCCACCGCACCGATCGCGACCCCAGGGCGTCTTCATCGAGCCGATCTACCCAGGCCTCCGGCACCGCCACGGTGTCGGGATCTCCGTCGCTGACATAGCGGAGGAGAGGGTTTCGCTGCATCTCGGCATACCATCTCTCGAGCTCATCTGACGAGGCCCGCACCCGGGGCAGCCGGAGGGGTGCAAAGCGGACAGAAAACGGAGACGGCGCCGGTTCTGCGCCCACCAGCAACACGGCGTCATAGTCGTACGCGATGCCATCGAAAACGCCGCAGTGAGCCAGCTCGCGATTGCGCGGCAGTACCCCGTAGGGAAGGGCCAGCGACTGCACCCGGTAGCCCGGGACGCTGCCTGTGATCATCGCGTCGGTCAGGGCGATAACCCGCATCACTTCCTCATCGGACTGGTTCCCCAGGTTGGCATGGTAGTGGGTGTGATTGCCGATTTCAAATCCCTCCGACACCAGCCACTGCAGGGACTCGGCCACGTCCTCTGGGGGCAGCGGGTGAAAGGGACGGGGTGAGTTGATGTAAAAGGCGGCGTGAGCGTCAAAGCCTGGGTGGGCCGCACTGAACTCAAGCAGCATTCCCACCGCGGTGTCGGGCCTGGGATTGCCCACCTCTCCGTCCTTCCAGGCCAGGTGACTGGACAGGCCGTCGTCAAAGGTCAGAACCACAGGAGTCATTCCCTCGGGAAGGTCGATGTCTCCCGACAGGTAAGAGGCGAGGGTCACGGGGCGATACCCGTTCTCCCACAGGTACTCGAGGTCCCCCCAGAAGTTGTCATAAGTTCGCCTCCACTCACCCTCCTCGCCGCCGATGTCATGATACATCAGGACCATCACGGAACCCAGTTCATTGGGCGGAAGACCGCTGCTGGGGCCGTGATCCTCGGCAGCGGGTTCCGGCTCTGGAGGTTCGGGCTCCTCGATCCCGGGTTCTTCAACCTCGCACCAGGGAACCCGGGGCGCCCCCGCAGGATAACGGATCTCAATGATGCCGTCGTGAGGAAGCCCCGCCCGGTCATCGCCAACTGGCTCCGCCGGTTCCGCGGAGGCATCCTCGCATCCCGAGGCAAATAAAGCCGTGGCAACGAGGACAATCAACAGCATCCAGATCACCCCGCTGCCCGGTGCCTTCTCTGCCCTGCGCTTTCCCCCTGATTTCATTGCCGTTCACCCCCCAGAAAACATTGACGAATCCTGTAGAATACTGTTCCCGGATACCCACCGGGTCTCCTGCAATGAAGCACAATTCCCTGAACTGAATCAAACATCTGCAGCCCGGCTTATTATGCAATATGCGGTGTGCTCAAATCGTTTGCATCGCGGCAGGGGTCTGTAGTAAAATTGGACCAATATTTGCAGGCAAAGGCGATGATGGGGAGTATTAAGGCGATGGTCGTCCCAGAGAGCCACGGCAGCTGCGAGGTGGCACGTCCCACCGCCCCAACTCGCCCCGGAGCTTGTGAGGGTGAAAACACAGGTCGTGCGTAGCTCTTTCCGGCTGCCGCCGTTACCGGCTCAAGAGTGGGCTGTGGCCCGAATAGAGTGGTACCGCGGAGGATCTCCCTTTCGTCTCTATGCGAGGGGGTTTTTTATTGGGATCAGATTTACCTGGAGGGATAAAAGGATGAGCAATTATTCGAAAAAGATAGACAGCAAGTGGCAACAGCGATGGGAGGAGACCGGTCTGTATACGTTCAACCGGGACCGGGTCGACAGGAAGCTCTATTGCCTGTCCATGTTCTCCTATCCATCGGGGGCGCGTCTGCACGTGGGACACTGGTGGAATTTCGGACTCACCGACAGCTGGGCGCGCATGAAGCGAATGCAGGGATTTGAAGTCTTCGAACCCATGGGCTTTGACGCCTTTGGTCTGCCCGCAGAGAACTACGCCATCGACACGGGAATTCATCCCAAGGAATCAACCATGACCAACATCACCACCATGCGGCGGCAGCTCCGCCAGATGGG
>SKXF01000192.1 GCA_007128555.1 Clostridia bacterium
CCAGGAGGTGGTCCATGCCCAGGATCTCGGCGCTGGTGGCCGTTGCTATCCTCAAAGTCTCCGTGATAGAAAAGCCCGCCTCAGTGAACAACTTCAATTCCACAATGTATGGAGATGGAAACATCCGGTAGTCATCGAAGATCACGTCGGTGCCGATACCCATCTTGACCCCGGCATCTTTCATCCTTTTGATCATCCTGACGTTGTCGTCCTTTGAAAAGGTAAATCTCCTTGAGCTGGACCCGAAATACCCGCCCAGGCGGTCAAAGATGATGACGTAGGCGACGGCTGTGGGAATCGCTGCAACACCCCTCTCTGCCATTCGTCGAATAACCTCATCAGTCCGGGGCAGGGGATGCTCTATGGTGTCCACACCAGCCTCAACCGCCCATTCTACGTACTGGGTCTCGGCATCACACATCACCTTCAGCCCCAGGCTGTGGGCTTCATCCACGACAGCGGCAACCTCATCACGGCTGAAGTGGCTGGCGATCTTGATGATGTCAGCACCCCTCTTAAACTGCTCTCGAGCTGCGTTTCTCCAATCATCCGGACCCGATGCCTCCCGAATGATTCCCAGCATCGGAGAGGCATGGTCGAGGCTCTCGGCGCCGTGCCCTCCGACTCCCGTGATCAGGCAGCCTGCAGGAAAAATGCGCGGTCCGGGAAGTCGGTTGTTCTGGGTCCATTCCTTCAGCCGGAAGGGTGCCATGCCGTGAGAGCCTGCATCACGAATCGTGGTAATTCCACTTTCAAGCCAGATCCTCATGCGCTCCACCCCCCGCAGGGCAGCATCGGCGAGACACTGGCCCTGGCTGACGGATATCTCGGATTGAGTAAACGTCAGATGACAGTGAAGATCTATGAGACCGGGCATGACGGTTCTGCCGGACACATCAAGAACCCGGGCATCCGCGGGAATCTGCACGTCGGATGTCTGCCCAACGTCGACAATGCGATTCCCATCCATCACGACGGTTCCCGTATATACCGTGTTGCCCACAGCGTCGAAGATCCGCCCGCCCTGCAGGGCGATTTTGCCCTCGGGTCCACGGGCATCCTCGGCCTGCGGAACGTGACGCAGATCATGGCTCACGGGCGTCGATTCATCTATCCATTCGGTGCGGTCGTAGATTCTCGGCACTTCCATCTCCTCCTTTGAATTAGCGGAAGGCGGTTGAAGTCAGCTGCTGAAGGCAGCCCAGCCCGTCGCTTCAGCTCGTGTCATGGCTTGTTCATCAGGCCAGGCTTCGCGGGGACCAAGGATCTTACCCTGCATGTTCACCCATGATCAACTCCCTTTCCCGATGGTCCTAAAACTGTATCTTCGTCATCGGTTCGACGGAATCCTCCGTAACAGCACCAAGTTATCAGACATCAGAACTCACGTGGATTAGTGACAGGGCCGAAGGAGGAGTAAGGTGTCTGACAACGAACACTACAGGAGGTTTCCCTATCTGATCTCGTGGGACAGGGAGTATGTATAATCGGGAGGACTACCCCGTCAACGTTGCGTCGAGGTAGCAGCATGATGGCCCAAGGCACAAACCGTGAGGACCTTACTGGGCAAGAAAATATGACGTCAAGGGAGGCACGCCCAGGCCCTCACCGCTGTAAGCCGCGTGCACAAATCGCACGAAGCCTGGATCAGCGAGTGAGTTAACCCCAATACCGTTGTTGGGCTGTCCTTGCCCAATCGAAAAAGGACGATTCCCTGATCAGGGAGTCGTCCACTCGTGCATCCACAGTCACCATCCACTGGATGGTGGACCAAGCCCCAAGGAGGTAATACCCGTGATCGATGACAGCTGGGACTTTGAGGATTTCACCCTGGCATCGGAAGACTACGCCAGGGCAGAACGCTTTCTCCACGGTGATGAGATGGTATTTGGTGTCGACGTTGACCCTACCTGGTCGAGCGACGGGCACAGTTTCTGGTACCGCAACACTACTCCCAACGGCCACGAGTTCGTCCTCGTGGATGTCCAGGAAGGCCAGCGACGCCCTGCCTTTGATCATGCGCGACTGGCCGCTGCCCTGTCGGTCGCTTCCGGCGGCCATTTCACTGAGCATACTCTACCCTTCGATAGCATCGAGCTATCGGATGATTCTTCCGTCCTCTTTGGGTTTGATGGTGAGGGCTGGGAGTGCAACCTCGAAACCTACCGCTGCAAGATGACGGGCGAGCTTCAGCCCACCGCATCAGGAGACGTACCCTCTCCCGATGGTCAGCGCACCGCTTACGTACAGGACGGCAACCTCAAGGTGCGTGAGCGAGGACACGATGGCATCATTGCTGGCACCACTGACGCCACCGCCGACTACCAGTACGCGACGGCACTGGGCTCACCCCTGCGGTCAGCGGGGATTGACCCCTCGGAGCCCGAGCCGCCCCTTTTCTGGTCTCCGGATGGTCGCCGCATCATAACGCACCAGATTGATGACCGCCACTCTCGCCGTTTCCACCTCGTGCAGTCGGTGCACGACGATGATGACCCGGGTCTGCGTCTACACACGTACACGTATCCCCTCCCGGGCGACGAGCAGGTCCCCCTGGCTGAGCTGGTCATTTTGGACGTGGAAAGCGACGAGTTGACCGTAGTCGATGTCGAGCCCCTCACATTGCTCTACTACGGAAGCCCACTGCAGGCAGGTTGGACCTGGTGGTCCGAGGACAGCTCCAGCGTATACGTCATTCGCAAGGATCGGGGCTACCAGGCCTACGAGCTCTACGAGATCGATGCCGACAGCGGCGAGTCCACCATGCTGATCCGCGAGGAATCCGGGGTGGCCATAGATCCCCACCTGACCTCCATGGGCAAACCCAATGTGCGTATCCTGCGGGATTCGGACGAAATCCTGTGGTTCTCCCTGCGCGATGGTTGGGGACACCTGTACCTGTACGATGCTGCTGCAGGAGCCTGTAAGCGCCAGCTGACGAGGGGTTCCTGGTGCGTGCTGGATATAGAGCACGTGGACCAGGCCAACCGCATGGTGTATTTCACGGCGCTGGG
>SKXF01000144.1 GCA_007128555.1 Clostridia bacterium
AGACAAGTCAGACAAGACCGTAGAATCGGGGGAGAGTTCGATGAAAAGACGCCTCTGGATCGTTGTACCGGTCGCGGTGATCCTTGTGGTTGTCCTGATGGTTGGTTGCGCACTGTTGACGACAGCAGATCGAGGCCCGGGGGAGGCCGCCCAGCACAATGCGGCAGGGGTGCCGTTCACCGTGCGCTCCGTCCCGGGCGCCACCTTTCCCACCGGGTTAGACGACAGCGGTAAGGCGACGGTGGAACACGATTTTTGGATGGGCGAAACGGAAGTTACCTACGAACTCTGGTATGCTGTTCGCAACTGGGCCGAGGAGAACGGGTACACGTTCGCCAATCCAGGGCGCGAGGGACGCGATGGCGAGAGCGGGAGAAAAGCTCAGCCCGTCACCATGATCAGCTGGTATGACATCCTGGTCTGGTGCAATGCGCTGTCGGAGCATCTTGAGTATGAACCAGTCTATGCCCACGAGGGTCGGCTCTACCGGGATTCGACGGAGATCAGAAACGACATCACCATCCGGAAGGTGGCCGGATTCCGGCTACCGACGTGCGAGGAATGGGAACTGGCGGCCCGGTACCGGGGCGGCGATGGATCAGGTGATGCCCTCGAGTACCCGGAAGACAGTGGCGTGTTCTGGACACCCGGGACCTACGCCAGCGGAGCCGAAGGGCCCCACACCGATGAGCGGGCGACCGCAGCTGCTGCATGGTACAGTGCCAACACCGACGGAAGAACCCAGGCCGTGGGACAGAAGCCTTCACGCGGGAATCATCTCAACCTCTACGACATGAGCGGCAACGTTTACGAGTGGGTCGATGCGTCAGATCGTGGTGCCCCGGGGCTCCGGGGTGGATGCGTGTACCGAGAAGCCGTCGATGTGCAGATCGGCCGGGCGAACCTGAGAGGGGTTCCTCCGCCCGATCGACCCTTCACCAACGTGGGGTTTCGCCTGGTGTTCTCCGAGGAGGTAGATCCGACGGAAGTGGCCCTGGTTGAGCACGAGCCGCTGGTGGAAAAGGAAGAGGAGGATCCCGCGGAAGATGAACCGGATCCAGGCGACGTCGGGTTCACCTTCACCGTCGGCAGTCTCGTCGAGGTGGAATCGGACGGCGACTGGTACAGCGCCCGGGTGCTGCGGGTTCACGGGGACGAGTACTACATCACGTACGACGGGTACGAAAGCGACTGGGACGAGTGGGTCGATGTTTCCCGGATCCGGGACCGGGGCGATGAGCTGGTGGTGGCGGCCGTTGAGCGGGTGCATGTTGTCGTGGATCACGGTACAGACCTGGCTGACGTGGAGCTTCCCGAGGAAGTCCAGGTGAAACTGCAGGATGGGTCCGATTTCTGGGCCGACGTGCGATGGGACCTCGCACCCTATGACCCTGAGACGGAGGGAGAGTACTCGTTTTCCGGGGAGTTGACGGACCTTCCACCCAACGTGACCAATCCCCAGGATGTGAACGCCGTCGTTACGTTGCGCGTTCGTGATCCGGAGGGTTCCACGTCGCGGATCCGAATCGGTGGGGAAACCAACATTGAGGGGCTGCTCTGGTACATTGAACACGATGAGGGAGCACGCAGCTATTTCTATGGCACATCGTCGCGCATAGACCTGACCCACAAATGGGTCTTCGATGATCGGGGTAGGTTCCTGGCGCTGATCGTGTACGACCAGGGTCTTCTCCCCATCCAGTGGATCTTCACCGACCTAACCATCGCCGTTCTCCTTCCCCGGAATACTGTATTTGATCCGAGGGAGGCGGTGCACATCTTCGCCCTGGACGGCGAACTGGCAGAGTTCACCCTGGACATCGAGATGAACATGACGGTGGAGCGCGTGCTGGATCGGATTCCCGAGGTGTTTGGTCGGGAGCTGGCCGGGCCCGCGGAGGCTCTGCGGGAGGTCCTGGCGGATACCGATGCCCTGCCGTGGACCACCGCGAGGCTGGGAGAGGCTGCTGAATCGCCCTACGCCGTGTCCATTGCCTCGGCAATCACCTTTGCTTGCGTCGCGATCCGCATCATCGACCAGTTGGACGCCATCGCGGAGGAAACATCGACCGGCGACGCCGGCATCCAGTGGGTGACCCTGCAGTTCGACGAGAACCGGCCCGAGGCTCAGACATCTTCCACTTCCCGGGAGATCCGGCGACGACTGGCCCGGGAGGTAAGCAGACTGACCAAGCACAAGGCCATGGGTCCGCTACGCCAGATGCTGGAGTACCTGGAGCGGATCGCCAGCGGCCACTATGACGGCCTCGACATTGAGGGACCGGCGGTGAGCATGCTGCTTTGCAAGGGACAATCGCCGATCCCCAATCACTGTGCAGAGTTCTACGTGCCGAACATCGGCGGCAATGTAAGTCGATGTGTCAGCATGTGCTATGTGACCCTCAACTGCTTTACCGATATCTGTCACCCAATGATGTTCTCTGTGGGCGATGCTGAGAAGCTGAGAGTGCGCTGATGGGCCACACGACCGGGCAGGGGCACCTTCCCCCTCGACGGGCTGGACACTGTCCGGCCGCCTAATCAAATCTGTCGGACGTGGGGCTACGTGGTAGGTACCGAAGCGCCCACCGAATGCATGGCCGACAGCGCCGGCGAGGTATGCGATGGTTCCATACACGCCCTGGCATTGGCCGCATGGGGATATCTGCCGGAGAACCCATGCCGTCCAATGGTCCGGCTATCCATTCAGGGGCCATCGTACAGGGGGAAGAGACCCATAGCTCCAGGAGCCTTCCACATTGAGCTGCGGTCGAGTCTCCCGGTTCCATCATTTGCACCCGGACGGTCAGAACGTTCTCTCGTCGGTGATGACCATCGGCCAGGCGAACATCATGGGTGGTAAATCCGTGGATCGATATGTCCCCACCCGCAGGTCGAGAGGTAACGCGCGATCCTGCCGCCCATGCCGCTCCCAGGGGCCACGTCACAGCATCTGTGTTGAGGCGCCCTATGGTGTTGCCGAACCCGATGTGTG
>SKXF01000036.1 GCA_007128555.1 Clostridia bacterium
ACTAGTATCGTTGACAGCCTGGGAATTCCTTAGTCAGGGGGTGGAGCATGGGCGTGCCGGGCGAGAGGGCCCAGGTGCCATCTTCCGTGGGACAGGCCAGGCTGTTCGTCCGCATGGCTTCCGGATGAGTACCGTCCACAGGGTTGTCCTGCCTGGGGCATGGACGAGGACATGCCCATACATCTTCTTGGGCTGACCCAGGGAAGGACCCCTGGCCCAGGCGTAGAAAAAGGCACCAGGGTCCAGGCACTGAACGGGAACCGAGGACTCAGGTTTCCCAGCGTATGTAACATGGGGGTAACGGTGAATGCAATGCAAAAAGAGGGGTGGATCGTCGCTATGGATTTTGATGCTGCAACGAGTAAGGCTCTCACAGCCAGGGCGATAAAGGCACGGAATGCGATGTTCGCTGCCCACGCACTACAACACATGTTCACGCTATCCTTGCCGCCTCTGCTTCTTTTCATACACCTTGACCTGCAGATCAGCTGGACCCAGCTCGGGGTCCTCCTCGCAGTGGCCAGCGTCACCGGGGGGCTGGCCCAGTTCCCCTCGGGTTTGCTGGTGGATCGTTTCGGGGTGAAGCGAGTGCTGGCTGCGGGTTTTCTGTTTACGCTGTCGGGTCTCTTCTTTTTTTCGCGCTCATCCACCCTGATCATGTTCATCGTAGCACAGGTCATCTCCGGCCTGGGTAACTCCACGTTTCACCCGGCCAGTTTTGCCGAGACATCGCGCGCGGCCAGGCGCATGGGACGTTTGAGCATGGGCCTGGCGCTGCACAGCATTGGAGGCAACATAGGAACCGCGTCGGCATATTCGGTGGCGGCGATCCTGGCGACATGGCTCGGCTGGCGCAGTGCCCTGCAGGTCCTGGTGGGTTTGGGTGCCATGCTGGCCACCTGGTTTGTCATTTCCTATCGTGAGATGCCGGACCTGGAGGAGCCTCCTGAAGCCCCTCGTGTGGCCTCTTCTGAAGGGGACCTTGCGCAGGAGGACGGGCCTGCCGGGACGCATGCACCGGGCCGCTGGGTGCCAGTGATCATCATCGCCACGGCGGCCTTTCTGTCTGGGGCCTTCGGCAGTGGTTTCAGCTCGTTCTTACCGACCCTGCTGGCGTCCATCCGGGGGGCCACGCCGGCCGTGGCGGGGATGCTGTCCACTTTGATGCTGCTGTCGGGTGCGGGTGGATCATTGGTGGGCGGCCAGGTCGGAGATCGGTACGATCGAACGGTCATCATTGTCATATCCTCGGTTTCCACCGTCTCCCTGATCGCGGTCTTGCTCGGGGTTCACCTGCATGTCCTGCCCCTGATTGCTCTGCTCATTGGGATCGGGTTTTTCCAGTCTCTGTCCCGACCCTGTCTCAATGCGCTGACCGCTTCAGCGGCGCCCGTGGGAAAAGCGGGTAGCGTTTTCGGGCTGGTCTTCGGGGTCATGTCCATCGGGGGGGCCCTGTCAGCACCCCTGGTCGGGTACATGGCCGATCTGTATTCTCTCGAGATGGGCATCCGGGTAATCAGTGGATTCCTACTCTGTTTTGGCTTCCTTATCTTCGGCTTCCGCAAAGCAATCCATGCAAGGTCCAGGTATTAATGCGTTGATATCGCTGGGTCTATCTGGCAGCATTTTGACGGGGTGCCGTCATTTACCGCCTCCTCGTGTGGGGAGGGGTAGGTGTCCTCTGTCCTATCTTCGTATTGCCAGTGGCGCTCATGGTGGGGAATATCGGAAGGTTTTTGGCTGTCCGCAGCGAATAAAGGACCATGTTGAAGATCGTCGGCGGACGCACGTGCGTCCCACATCGTCGAAAGGAGTGATGGCATGAAGGAAAGGCTGTCTTCGGTCCTGGATCTTCTGAGATCCAGGGGCGTGGATTATGCACACATTCGGGTCCATGACATCATCGAGGAACGCATCTCCACGGAGAACATGAGAGCCCAGGACCTGGAAACGGGCCGCAGTTACGGCTACGGGGTGAGAGTGTACGTCGATGGCGCGATGGGCTTCGCCTCGTCCCAGGCGTTTGAGCGCATGGAGGACGTGGCGGAGGCGGCCCTGCGTATCGCCCGTGCGACGGGTATTGCCCAGCGCAAGCCGGTCGAACTTGCTCCCAGGGAGCCGGTCGTGGATCACTATGAGACGCCTGTTGAGATCGAGCCCTTTGGTGTTTCCAAGAAGGAGAAACTGGATCTGCTCTTCGCAGCAGAGAAGGCGATGCACAGCAGTGCCCGGCTCTTCCGAACCGAGGGTTCCATGGATTTCCGCAGGGAAGACAAGATTTTCGCTGACACGGAAGGTTCCTACATAACGCAGACCCTGTACGAGTCGGGGGGCGGGATCTCGGCCCATGCTGCGGGTGAGCATGGGATGCAGACCCGCAGCTATCCGAACTCCTTCCGGGGCAATCATGGCACAGCGGGATACGAACTGATCCGCGACATGAAACTGGTTGAGAATGCTCCCCGGATCGCGAAAGAGGCCGCAGACCTCCTCGAGGCCGAGGATTGCCCCTCCGGACGTTTTGATCTGGTCATCGACAGCTCGCAGATGGTCCTGCAGATCCACGAGAGCGTGGGCCATCCCGTGGAATTGGACCGGGTCCTGGGGCACGAGGCCGGTTATGCCGGCGAGAGCTTCCTGGAGCCCAGCATGGTGGGGTTCCCCTACGGCTCCCACCATGTCAACATCGTTGCCGACGCCACCGTTCCAGGGGGACTGGGGACCTTCGGCTATGATGACGAGGGGGTACCGGCCCAGCGGGTTGAGGTCATCAGGGAAGGGGAGTTCAGGAACTTCCTCACCTCCCGGGACACGGCACCGATGGTGTCGGGGCGGTCCAACGGAACCTCGAGGGCCGATGGATGGGGACGGATCCCCATGGTCCGGATGTCGAACATCAATCTGCTCCCGGGGGATCAGACCCTCGATGAGTTGATTGCCGGGATCGAGTACGGGCTGTATTTGCATACCAATAAGAGCTGGAGTATCGACGACC
>SKXF01000255.1 GCA_007128555.1 Clostridia bacterium
ATCCGTGACTGTCGTTTACCAGGATATCCGTGGCCGCCGCCCTGCGAGCCCCCCTTATGGCAGCATTGACGTCTGCAGTGGGCAGCTTCCGTCCCCGGTCGTACTCTTTCTCTTTGCGGGAGATCAGCTTGGAGCTGGTGATTCCCGATGCACCCTCCATGTCCACGGACATGTATACTTTCATAGGGTGTCTCCTTTCCCTTGTGCCCCAACGGCTAAACTGGGCTCATATCAAAAAGATGAAACAAAGACCCTAGTAGTTATGATTCATGTTCCCGAGGTGAAATCCTCCCTCAGATAAGACGGTGGCGATGCGACAGCCGCCGAATCACCATCCGGCAAGGGGGCTGGATCATCGATCTGGCGCATGCGGGATTGAGCATCTCGCGCGTCACCAAGCTGCCATGGGATGATGATGATGATAATACATCCTTCAGGCCGACACCTCACGATCACATCCCGACCAGGGACAGGTAGCAGCGAATCCCGTCGGACCGCCCTCATAAAGATGCGCCGGGCGAGCCTCCCTGTCCTGCCAGAAGATCAGCTCCCGCTGCAAGCACCTACATTCGCGTCACCATCTCCTCCAGGGGCCTTCGGGGTCGAACCCTGGGTTGCTGTGCCGGGTAACCCACGGGGATCATGGCGATGGGCCGTAGATGAGAGGGTAGCGAAAGGACCTTCGTGCATTTGTCCTCATCGAAAGCCCCGATCCAACACGCCCCCAGCCCGAGATCTTCCACGGCCAGAAGGATGTTCTGGATCGCAGCAGCTGTATCCTGGAAGCAATACAGGGTTCGCCCTCGCTCTTCATATCGTTCCGCCGACCGCTCGGGGTCGGCACATACCACGATGGTCACGGGGGCCTCTGCCACGAAGGCCTGGCCCTTTGCCACATCAACCAACTGCTCGCGCAGTGAAGCATCCTCTACCACGTAGAAATGCCAGGGCTGACGATTCCCTGCACTGGGGGCCCAGTGGGCCACCTCGAGCAGGGTATCGACCATCTCTGGCGACACCGGCCGATCCTCAAAACGCCGCACACTCCTGCGCGTTCTCACAAGTTCCTCGAAGTTCACATCAACACCTCCCACACATAATTTCTCCTAACGGGCCACAATCTCCTACCGGTTTCGATGAAGCAATGTCCAGGGCATTGAGGAATGTCGGGTTTCCAGGGGTAAAGGGACCCCTTCACTGGCGGATGTTGAGACAGGGGATATACAGGTGCCATCGGGTGGACCGCCTGACGCCTATCTGAGTTCAATGATCTGCTGCTGATGATGTCTCATCTCATTTCTGAAAACGTCTCCATTGGAAGGGAAGTTGAGCCATGAACGATCTCAAGAGCACAGGAGATGAACTCACTTGACCCGCTCCTGGATGTACGCATAATCAATGCTGTTTGAGTGATCTCGATAAAAAAACGGGTCTTTCCGGATGGTGTGATTTGAGTTGATGATGAACTCTTTGTAAACTGTTCCATCCGATCTATAGATCGTTGTTCTAAGTGAATACCCCATGTATCCCAGGGAAATCTTCTCTTTGTTCAGGTACACGCCGTTGAGATTTCCGACGATATATTCGATGTCAGTCATGTCGGTTATGGTGGTCGCATTGCCGGTGTTACCGTTGAAGACGACGATTCTTGAGACGTCGGACGGTGTGATATTGATCAGTGAAGTGGGAGCATTCCACCAGAGCAAACCACCCATCATGGCAACAAAGATAATCGCGAGTATCCCGGCCCGTCTACGCATTACAACATCCTCCTTTGGTTACAATACCGTATTTCCTATGCTAAATAGACGTCCGGGGAACGCAAATGGTTCCGCAGCCAGTCCTCTGATCGCGGGTGATCTGCCGATTCTTGAATGGCCTCTAATGTCATCCACTGCGGCCGATCCTTGCTCTGATACCTCGACTTAAGGCGTCCCCGGAAGGATTTTTTGGACCGAATGCTGATGGCGACCAGGCTGATGGGCTGGAGAATCATTGATGTCGTTTTCAGGCAGGTGTTTCCTGCTTGCCAGTTCGCGAGTTCCTGAGTTTCACTCAGCTCCAGGATAAATCCTCATCCCATCGCTCGGCAAATGTTATCTCCGACAGGGGTTTGCGGGGAGGGGGTTGGGTGGATCCATCAGGATATCCCAGCGGTATCAGGTAGTAACAGCGCCAGTCATGCGGCAGCTGTAGGATTTCGGAAGCCCGGTCTATGTCCAGGTAGCCGATCCAGCATGAACCGATCCCTTCTGCCTGGGCAGCCAGCTGTATGTGTGCTCCCGGAATGTGAGGAGCAGCATTGTTCAGTAAAAGGGATACACCGTATTCATCGGGGCACTGGGTCATCCAATCTGACATCTGTTCTCCCCACCGCATGCGGTTGACTTTCTGGCTGGCTTCGCCGAACTGCTCCTGTCTTTGCAGCGGGCAGCACAGGGCAATGACCACCGGTGCCTCGGCTATCCAGATCTGCCCACCGGCGGCCTCAGCCAGGGCGGTTTTCCGTTGCTCCTCTCGAACGACCCCAAACTGCCAGGGCTGTGAGTTGCCTCCGGAGGGAGCCCATCGTGCGCTTTCCACGATGCGCTGCAGTGCGTCCCCAGGTATGGGGTCGGAAGAGAAGTTGCGAATGCTTCGTCGGTTGTAAATAGCGTCATACAGGTTCCTTGATTTCACTTTGCGCCTCCCTATGCTCCCAGGTAGGCCCCGATAGAACGTCCATTGCTACTGCGGCGGCGTTCCGACGAATCCCAGTCTAAAGCCATCCGGATCCCGAATGACGAACTTATGCGTCCCCCATGGGGCCCGGGCAAGATCTGCTTCGATCTCTACCCGATCTCTTACGCGGTACCACATGGCCTTCACATCGTCCACGAAGAAATTGATAATATCGGAGTTCCTGGAGCGGACCAGGTCCGGGGTCTCGGCAATGCCAAAACCACTGTTTCCGTCCAGCTTGTACGATTGCCATCGAGTCGGCTCATAGTAA
>SKXF01000446.1 GCA_007128555.1 Clostridia bacterium
GGTCTCCGTCATAGTCCTAGATCTTCAAGGAATTTGCTACCATCTTTTTCAGTACCAGCTTACCCGTCATACCGAGAGTGAAGTGCGCCCCTAAATTCGAACCCCCGGTATCATGAGGCATGCAATTGTGGACAGGCCAGCAAACGCTCTGACGTCTTGATCTCAAGAGAGCTTCCAGGCACCCTGTCCACCCTCGCAGGGGGATGCGAACGCCTGGCATTCCGAATCATGAGGCGAAGCATCCGTCTCTGTTCCATGTACTGCGGCGACAGGGTATCGTGCTTCGGCGACTCCACAAAGGGAACGTGGCCCGACCCCAAGGTACCTGCCTGGGATGGAAGATCTGGATCCCAAAACGGCTAATGCAGTGGCCAAGAGAAGGAGGCCGGTGTCGAATGTTGAAACATTAGGTTATGAAGACTGGCTTTCTGAACGCTGAGATTTCCGACTTAGGGGTGTTGACTTGCCGTCCAGGCCCATGCTCAAGATCACACTGTTTGTCCTATGCCACTCAACCATGGCCCTGATGTACCGGCCGCTGGTCCCCCAATACCTCGATTCCATGGACTTCGAACCGATGATCGTGGGGTTCACCCTGGCCGCCTACCCCGTAATACCAGCGCTCCTTTCCCTGTGGGCATCCCGGATCATCGGCCTCATGCTCGTGAGACAGCTCTTCATGGTCGGCACGGGCATGGTGGTCGTGGGCTGCCTCGCCCTGGGTCTGACCGAGAACCTGGCGCTGATCTCTATCGGTCACATGATCAGCGGCGCCTCCAGCATGATGGTGGTTATCGCAGCTCAGTCCTACGTCTACCAGGTGAGCGGTCCCCGTGAGGTGGCGAGGAACTTCTCGCTTTTGGTCGGTTCCTTCGCCTTGGCGGACATCATCGGACCGACCCTGGGAGGAACCCTGGCACGGCTGGTCGGCTACCAATCAGCCTTTCTGCTTATATCCCTGGTCGCACTGGGCGCCTTGGGGGTTAGCCTCAGCTTTGGAAAAGAAACGATCACACAGCCGGTCAATACGAGAGTGTCTCTGTCCAGAGTACGCAGGGTTCTCTCCTCTCCCCAGTGCGTCATGGGACTCCTGATGGTCGTGGCGGCCATAACCATCCTATCCCTATGTCTGTCCTTCTACCCGCTTCACCTCACCCGCCTGGGATTCGGCGCTCAGATTATCGGGCTGTTTCTGTCCTTTCGAGGCCTGGGACAGTTGGGAACACCGCTGACTTTGGCCTACCTGGAAAGGAACGTGGGCCGAGCCTGGGTGTTTGTGGGGGCTTCACTGGTGTCCATCATGTGCCTTGTGGCCATCCCCGTTCTGACCGGGACCCTGTCTTTCATCCTGGTCTCGGCCATCCTGGGCGGCGCCTTTGGCCTGATGATCCCCATAAGCCTGGTCACACTTACCGAGGGAAGCACGGACCAGGACCGGGTGTTTGCACTGGGCATGAGGTTTTCCCTCAACCGCACCGTGGACACGGTCGGGCCGGTGGCCTTTGGATTGAGCGTTCAGCTGGTTGGCCCCACGGCGCCCTTCTACGTGGCTGCCGGGTGCATCACGGTGGTCGTGGCGCTCATCTACAGCCGGCGAAACCTCGTGGAACGAAAGCAGGATCCTGGGATTATTTCGTCGTAGACGGGTGGAGGCTGTGATAGATCCCGGTAACGGTTAGGTGTCTTCGTGAGGTCCTTGACCGTGAGCACCCTGCCCATGGCGAGCAAGCTGCATCCGTTTCTTGGCAAATCTGAACACCCCTTTTAAGGCTTTTAAGCGACCGGGGGAACCTCCCTGGTGAACCAGGGTACGACGAGGAGTCCACGATACATGATGCTTATCCGCTCACCGCTCCCTTGCTGCGTACCGAAAGGTGCGTTGAACCTTTGCAGGTACGCTGCCGGGAAAGCCCCATGGTCATCGATACCACTTCATGACTTCTTGCTCAGCCCGACGGAGCACGTCAGACGCGTTCCCAGCGGACACGCCACCGCCCTGCGCCCTAGAGGAACTCCCACCTCCCCCTCCACCGTACGGCTCCAGGCAGGTTCTGAGGAGGATTCCGCAATCCAGGTCCTGTTCCTCGGGACAGGAAAAAAGAAAGTGGGCATTGCCACCTTCTGTGCCAGCAAGCAAGACGATGGCATCGTCGTCCATATTGCTGACCAGGTGCTGCAGGTAGGCTGCATCGCCCTCCACAGAGGCCACAACAAGCCGGACGCCGCCAGGCAACGCGATGGCCTCTTGCTTCAGATGGTCGGCATGTAAAGCGCCCAGTTCGGATCGCAGGCGTCGTATCTCCCTATGCATCCTTCGATTATCCACCAGGGTCCTCTCTGCGGCATCGATGATGTCCGCCCGACCGGTGGTGTGAAGTCTGCAGAGTTCAGATAGGATGCTCCGGCGCAACTCGAACTGTGAGGCTGCCCGGGCTCCTGCTGCGAAGTGCAGACGCAAGCTGCCACGAGATTTCTCCGTGCTTAAAATCTTAACCAGGCCGATCTCGCCACTGGCGGAAACATGCGTTCCCCCACAGAGCGTGGCGTCATAGTCTCCAAAGGAAACCACGCGCAAAGCCTCGACCATGGGCACAGCGTCATCTTTGTTGTCGGGAATGCGCAACGAGCTGGGCAGATCTTCTTTTCGATGGTAAATGGTCGTCTGACAGGGCACGTTGTTGAAGACGACGGAATTCGCAAGATGCTCTGCCCGAAGTAGTTCGCCCCATTCCGCCTCCGCAACATCGAGGTCAATGGTCGAGGGCTCCGTACCGAGGTGAAAACCCACGGTTTGCCAGCTGAGAAGCCGGGCAAGGGCTTGGCTCAGCAGGTGCTGGGCGCTGTGCTGCTGGCAGTGATCCCGCCTCCGTATCTCGTCAACCTCACCCACGATCTCAGCACCCGTGTCGGGCACCTGTGATCCCGCCTCAACCCAATGGATGACCTCGCCCGCCGGCGACAGGGTGGTATTATGCACTCCCAGGTTCCCGA
>SKXF01000346.1 GCA_007128555.1 Clostridia bacterium
ACGCGAGGGCGACACCATTATCATCAAGTGCGGTCGCTGCAAGAGGTATACAGTCATTCAGACAGAAGGAATCATGTCAATCGATGTATGCGATATGGAATCCTCAGAGCTGGCGGCAGCTCTACAGGCCGCCGGGGAGGAGGATTCTTGAGATCGGAGGGTCAGTGGCTATCGTCCGGAGGATTGCCAGGGAGGTGGGCGGCTCCGGCCTCAAACCGGTACGTCTGTCCGCAGAACTGGCATGTGATTTCCTCCGGTTCACCCGGTTGGGACAGGTCGCCGGGCGAGTTGTCACTCAGGGCGCTGAGCAGCTGAGCAGCCTTCTCCCGGGTGCAGTTGCATTGAAAGCGGATTGGTTCCCTTCCGATGAACCGGAAGGGGAGATCTCCGGCCACGTATTTCATGATGTCCGCCGCATCTGCACCATCCCGGATGAAGTGGCTTACGGAGTCCAGTTCCTGGCACCTGCGCATGATCTTAGCCAGTGCATCGTCGACGTCGTCCCGGGCTGACGGCAGCCGTTGTATGAGGAATCCGCCGGCAGCCTGGATCCGGCTTCTACCTTTCACCAGCACTCCGAGTCCCACCGCGGACGGTACTTGCTCGGAGACGGTGAGATAATAGGTGAGGTCCTGGGCGATTTCGCCGCTCACCAGGGATGCTGAGCCCGAATAGGGTTCTTTGAGCCCGAGGTCGTAGGCTGCGGAGATGAACCCGTTGCCTCCCACAACCCCAGCCACATCCAGCTTTCCCCCGGGGGTGGGCGGAAGGTCCGCCGATGGATTCTGCACGTACCCCCGTATGTTTCCCTCGCTGTCGCAGGTGGTGATGATGGTTCCCGACGGTCCACCGCCGTTGATGCGCAGCGTCAGGTGATCCTGCTTCCCCTTCAGTGAGGCACCTAGAAGGGCCGCGCCCGTCAGCGCTCGCCCCAGGGCGGCCGCCGTGGTCGGGGCGCAGTGGTGGCGTTGACAGATCTCGTCGACCGATCCTGTTGTGACCGCTGTGATGGCTCTGATTCCAAGATCTTCAGATAGATATCGCTCCCTGGTATCGGACATGATGCCCCCTCTTCCGTGTTCAACGCGGGCGGATGAATATTTCACTGCTACATCCCGCTCCTGTCTTGCGCCCCGGAGCACTTCGGGCGATACTTAAAGATAGCAGATTGGGGGCGAAAAGGCGATGGACCATCGTTGGGAGACCCTGCTGCACTATGCTGAGGCGCATTACCTGGATGCCCTCTTCTTAACGGACCCTGAGGACGTGGGATATCTCACGGGTTTTCACGGTGGTTGTCTCCTGATCCTTCCCGATGAATCTCCCTACCTCATTGTATCTGACTTCGAACGGGTGGAGATGGGGGAAGTGGCAGGTGACTGTGAGGTGGTGGGGGTCAAGCCGGGCACGGTTCTGGATGCGGTCGGCGGGCTTCTGCGCGGGTCATCTCCAGACCGCCTCGGATACAGCACCATGCTCACACATAGAGAATTTGTTGAACTTCAGTCCATGGTGATGCAGCGGGGTCTATGCCGCCAGCTGGTGGTGATGGACCGCATGGACCGATGGTTGAGGGGCGTCAAGGATGAGCGAGTCCTGGAACAGATTCTCCATTGCTGTCGCATCGCCGAGACGGCCTTCGAGCGGGTCCTGCAGGTGGCGGAGCCGGGCCTTCGCGAGCTGGACCTGGCTGCAGAGATCGAGTGGGCCATGCGAAAGGGTGGCGCGAGTCAATATGCCTTCCCCACCGTGGTTGCGTCGGGTCCCCGGTCAGCAGACCCCCACGCGATGCCCACCGAACGCCGGCTTCAAAGGGGAGACCTGGTTGTTCTGGATTTTGGCGCCCGCATTGGGGCCGGGATGTCCGATCTGACCCGGACGCTGGTTGTTGGCGAGGCCGACGGAGAACAGAGACAAGTCTACGACGGTGTGTTTGCTGCTCGAGAAGCTGCCCTGGATGCCATTGCCCCTGGAATGAGCGGGGCAGAGATTCACAGTGTCGCCCAGAGACTGCTCGCTTCCGTCGGGTACAGCTGCTATTTCGCGCATGGCCTGGGTCATTCCCTCGGAGGCGGCCCTGACCTGGTGCCGGACGAGACGGAGATGTTGGTTCCAGGGAACGTCGTGACGGTCGAACCTGCGGTGTACATTCCCGGTTGGGGAGGGGTGCGGTTGGAGGACGTGGTACTGGTGACCCACAGTGGACACCGGACGCTCACACGCTGCAGCCCCCGACTGATCGAGGTTTGAGGGCCCGCAGGCGCTTCTGCAGGCCCCGCTGATTCAGGGTCGAGCGGAAAACCGGTGATTGCCGATTTGCACCGTGAAACGAAGGGTCTCGTGAAATGCGCGACCCGCCGCACTGGCGAGGAGTGGGTTATAGAAGTACAACGCTCCCATGGTTGGATCTTCGCCCCGGAGGGCCCTCTCTGCGGCCTCCCTGCATGTGCTGAGGATTGGAGCGTCTATGGAGCCGTCATTGATGGGAGAGAAGCGACCTGGCTGCAGGATGACATCCTTCATGGTATTCGGGAAGTGGGGATCGAGGATGCTGTTGATCACAACGGCTGCAACGCCCAGCTTCCCCTCGAGTCCCTCGCCCCACGCCTCTGCAGTGATCAGGCGCAAAAACAGGTCCATTTCCTCGGGTGTCGGATTGTATACGTAGGCCGGCGTTAGCGCCTCCATCTCCAGGTTGCGTTGCTGGACGGTATCGGACGCAACATTGACGTTTTCCAACAGGACGGCCCTTTTCTCGCCGTCCCAACCAATGGTCCATTCAAAAACCTCCGCCATGAGGCGCACTGGAACCAGGAGGTTCCCGTCCTCTATGACCAGGGGGGGGATGGGCTGCTGAACATGTTCAACGCCCATGATCTCGGATCGTGAGGTGACCAGTACAAAGCGGACAGTTGGAGAGACGTAGCGAGCCAGGCCGGAGCTGGGATCGAAATACACGGTGCCGCCGGTCAGCGCGGCGAAGTCCTGGATGGGTGCCATGGCTCGTCCCTCGATGATACGCACGGGGCGTGAGGTTTGCAGAGGTTCCCCGTTAACAGATAGTGTGGGGGGCTCAGCTGCGATGGCCACATTTCCTGCTGCACCGAGTTGCCCCATGAGCAGGATTGCAGCGAGTGCCACTACCAGCCGGTAGTGGCGAAGGGAGAATCGGGATGGTTCATAATGAAAGGATCGTTTGCTACGTTGCATCATCAGCGTTCACCCTCTCGGCAGGATATTTCCCTGCCTAGTTCGTGACGTTAATTACAATTATAACGAAAAAGTTCCATGTGGCAATTAACATAATGGTTACAGGATGTACGGCAAGGGCTCGATTCACCTCTTTACAGCGATTGAACGGGTTCAGTTTGGTGGATTGTTGCCCGGTGGGGTCGTAAGGCATTTCGTCTTCTGTTTGCTGCGTGCAGTGATGGATGCGGACATCCTGGCGATCCCCTGCAATGCAGAGGAGATCGCGCTCGCATCTTGAATTTTAACTAGGGAGGCGAGTTCAATGGGCTCGCCTGTGCGCGACACCCTGAGCATTCCAGGCCCGTGGTTCCGGGCAGCATAGGCATGTTTGCAGGTTGCCAGGAAGCTTTGTCCGGATGCTGGCCATGCTATGAACCTCAAGAGCCCGTGAGAGTGGAGGTAATAAGATTGCAGCAGCTTCAACGCGTGATGGTATGTGTCGATGGTTCGGATTCGTCCTGGAAGGCCGTTGAGTTTTCCAGGGGGATCTGCGAGGCGTTTGATTCCGAGCGGTTGATCGCAATTCACATCATTCCGACGGCATCTGTCCTGGGTGGTTTCACATTGGATGAGGACGTCGACATGGTGCAGGCCCGGTTCCTGGAGGCCCTGGAGGAGCAGGGGAGGGAGCTTGTGTCCCGGCTCGAAGAGTATCTCCCAGTGGCCGGGGTGCAGACAGAAGTGGTGGTGCGCAACGGCACGCCGCATTCGGAGATTGTCGAATGGGCCGCGGAGCAGGAGGTTGATCTGATCGTTCTGGGAAACCGGGGTCTGACCGGCATCGCATCCGTATTGCTGGGTAGTGTTGGGGAGAAGGTGGTGAGACACGCGCCTTGCTCAGTGATGATCCACAGGACCTGAGGGGCGTTCCGTGATGCCGTATCTTGTGCTTGCCCTCATCCTCGCTGCTGGTCTGTACCTGTTTTATTGTTCAGTGACCAGGACAGGCGGTGACGAGGAAGGATCGAAGGACATCCGGCCCGCATCTTCCCAGTTGGATTCCCTTTCCCCTGGGAAGAACTGTCCGTGTTGCGGCTCTCCGTGGTGGCCGGATGCCCTCCGATGCTGGAGCTGCGGTTATGAGACCCGGGTGGAGGATTCGGAATCGTCCTGAGAGACCTCGTCTTCCTCGCTGGGTTCCGATGGTTCTTCGCCTTCGATCGGCTCTTCGGTTTCGGCTAGCTCCGTCATCGTGACATGAAGCTGGTAGTGCATGTTATCGGAATCTACCATAACTAGGGAGGCCAGGGCCTTGAGGCGTTGTGCTACCTCTCGAGCCATATACGTTCCGGATACTCTGAGTACCAGTCCCCTATCTGCCGCCTCCTGGCCAGGTGCGACCTGGGGAAGATTGATCAGTGAAGAGGACGCCCTGCCCGTCGAGTTGAGGGGCTCCAGCTGAACGTTGCCTCCTCGATCTTTCTTGATTCCCAGCTTGTAGCGCAGGTTGCGCACCTGCCACTGGCTCATGTCCAGCATGTCTCCGATTTCCACGTCCGACTTTCCCTCGCGAACGAGTTCCAATAAGACGGACTGCTGCTCCGGGGAGTCCATCGAGGTGAAGGATTCTGTTGGCATCATCTTGTTTTTCACTCCTTCCAGTACTTCTTGTAATGAGGAGGGGAAAGGGTCTGTAGCCATCTGGTTCATCTTGTAGGTTATGACCGGCCCGGATAGGCGCTTCCTCCTTTGATTTCCGGTCAACTCCGACGGCATGATGATCTTCCTGGGACGTATTTTGCCGACCATTGTCTCCCCCTCGTCTGACATGAAGTCATTCTGTTGAGCCTGACTTTCAATACATAGTGTGTCAACTTATCCTCTAAGTTATGACAAAAATGTTCTAAAGCGTCATCGAATTTGAAGTTTTCCCCATGGGATGCTTACTGTATTGTACGGTGCTTGACGGATTATCATGTTTGTTGCGCGGTGAATGGCTGCCAGGTTTGCTTTCTGAGGCCGAATCACCTGCTCGAGGAAACCCTCGGATGGTCACTCACTGATGGCCCCGGAGTCCATTTGAACGTGTCTCATCGTTCGTGGTCCCGGTCCTGGTGTTTGCATGGCATCACGTATTTATGGTTGGCAACGTTTCCGGGTTGACCCGGGACGTCGCATTGGGTGACAATGACATCGAACTCGTGTGGCTCCTCTGTCATCCATCCCATGAGCGGGGTTGAACATGGTACTCAATGAGCAGCAGAAGCAGGCGGTGAACCACGTGGAGGGTCCCCTTCTCGTGGTCTCGGGTCCGGGGTCGGGCAAGACCACGGTCATTACCCGTCGAGCTGCAAAGCTATTGCGTGACGGCATGGTTTCACCGGATCATCTCATTGTCATGACCTTCTCCCGCAGGGCAGCGGACGAGATGCGCCATCGGATCCAGAGAGACTTGCAGGATACGACGATTTCGATCACCCGGGAACAGTTCACCACCATCCACTCCTTTGCCTACCAGGTGGTTAGCCGGTACGATCGGCGCCCGAAGGTTCTGAGCGGTCGCGGTTCAGACCGGCTGTTGCGTGCAATCCTGGCGGGCCAGGGTCTGTACGATCGCCGCGACCCTCACACGTTGAATGATCTCAAGGCGGAAATCTCCTACGTGAGGTCCAACCAGGTAGACCTGGACAGACCCGCATCCTATGCGCCCCAGGTGCTGGACCGGGACGAGCTGCGCCAGATCATGCGACGCTACCAGCAAGAGAAGCAGGCACAGGGGGTCAGTGACTTCGACGATTTGCTGGAAGACGCCCTGCGCCTGGTAAGGGACGACCCGGGTGTAAGGGGATCGGTCCAGGAGCGCTATCGATACGTGATGCTCGACGAAGCCCAGGACACATCTCCCGTTCAGTTTGACCTGATTCGATTGGTGGCCGCGCCCCAGAACAACCTGGCTGTTGTCGGCGATGATGACCAGTCGGTCTATTCCTTCAGGGGGGCAAGCCCGCAGATGATGCTGCAGTTTCCGAAGCTGTATAGAGGCACCACCGTGGTGAAGATGACCACCAACTACCGCTCCACGGCCAACCTGGTTCAGCTAAGCCACAGGATCATAGATCACAACGCGCACAGGTTTCCCAAGGATCTCACAGCTGTGTCCGCGAGCAAGAGCCGCATAAGGGTCGTTCAACCCCGCGACAGCGAGGATCAGGTGGATCAGATCATACGTGCAGCGGAGGACGGGGGAGCCTTTGCCCGCCCTGGGCGGATGGCTGTGATCTACCGTAGCAATATCCAGGCTGTCGCACTCATCGACCGCCTCGTCGAGCAGGGTCACCCCTTTCGACTCTTATCGGCGGCCAGTGGTGATGTGTTTCAGCGGCCGATGGTGCAGGACATGATGTCCTTCCTGCGCCTGGCCGACAACCCCTCGGAGCCCCGGGTCGGGGATGTGGTCCAGCTGATGAACAAGCCCACTCGCTATATCCCTCACAGGCTGCTGCTCGAGGTCCAGGATCGGTTGCCCGACGTGAGCCCGGACGTATGGGACATGCTCGCGCATCATCCGAACCTGTCTCGGCGGCAACAGGATGCGGCCTGGGATTTCTACCAGGCCCTGGTGCGCTACCACAGGCGGAACCCGGATACTCCTGACCTTGCCAGGCTCAGGGATTTCCTGCGGCAGAAGTCCTTCAACTACCGGAAGCACCTCGCAGACCAGGCGAGAAACCCTGAGGGCAGCAAGATATACGACCAGCAATACGATACCTTTCAGCTGCTCGCACACGGCAACGACTTTGTCCAGCGCGTCCAGCGCATCCGGGGGATCATGAGGCAGGCGATCCGCCTCACCGACAGCGATGCTGGCCTGGTCCTGACCACCTGCCATTCGGCCAAGGGTCTGGAATGGCCCCGCGTGTGGATCATCGACCTGTTGGAGGGAATCCAACCCTCATCTGCCATGCTGGCGGAAGGCAACAGCGACGAGGAGGAGGAACGACGCCTGTTTTACGTGGCCGTCACGCGGACGGTAGAGGATCTGACCCTCAGTATTCCGAAAAAATACGGCAGCAGTCGGCCCGAGGTCTCCAGGTTCATCGTTGAGAGCGCCCTCCTACCCCCGGGGGATCCGAGGCTGAAGGCACGCAGGCAACAGGGGCAGAAAAGCCCAGGCGGGCCGGGGGCTCGCGTCCGAAGTCGACGGCGCAAAGCGGGGCCCGACAGGGGTAAGACCCGGCAGAAACCTGCCGGAGTCAGCCACCCCATCGTGGATCGGTCGGTTCTGGTCGTCGGGGCGCAGCTTGTTCATATCCGCTACGGCGAGGTCACCGTCAGAAACGTGGATGATGAAGAGGGTGTCATGACGGTTGAGACAGAAAAAGGCGTCTCGAGGGACCTGCATATTGCCACATGCCTGAAGAACAAGCTGATCGGACGTCGCACATGAGGCCCCGAAAGATCACCGTCAGAGCCGATGATGTCCCGCAACCGCCCGACCGAGGAGAGCCTGGAGACCTGTTGATGATCCGACCTGGTGCTGTGATGTGTGAAGCATGGAATTGAATATGATCGTTTTCCGTGGGATCCTGACCGTATACCTGGTCCTGCTCAACGCTTGCGGGCTGCTCTTGATGGGGCTGGACAAGCGGCGAGCCGTATCTCGATCTCGTCGGATCAGGGAACGAAGCCTGCTCCTGGTCGCATTGTCCGGTGGTGCCACCGGCAGCTATTTCGGCATGGTCTGTTTCCGCCACAAGACGCGTCATCTCGTCTTTCGTTGGTCCCTTCCGGTGCTGGCCCTCGTGCAGCTTGGGCTTTACGTGGCCGTTTTCGTCCAAGCGCGAGGAACTCCGTAAAGAAACCCTCGCCCCTTGATTCTTTGTATTTTGATACTGCTTAGCAACCGCTCTTTGCACGACGAGGGCTGTCTGACACGTGATCCTGTGGGTATGCTTTCCGAATGGCCCTTGCGAGACAGCTTATAGCCTGCCCTCCCGTTGCCCGTCGCGGTGGGTACAGTCCTGCCGAAGCGGGAATACTGAGAGCCGAAGATGTTTCCGGGGGTGTTTGTATGTCCGACGTGATTCGCGGTCGGATTCGCAAGGGCAGGAAGACCAAGCAGCTGGTCCATCGTCTTCGCATGGGGGATATTGCGGTGGTGGCCCACTGTGACCTGGATTCCGTGGTGGCCGAAGACCTCATCGAGAGAGGTGTTCGGGCTGTTCTGAATATCGAGGAAACGTTTACCGGGGATCTGTGTACGCCGGGACCGGAGATGATCCTGGGTGCAGGGATTGTCATCCTTGACCGGGTTGGCGACGAGATCTTCCAGGTCCCCGACGGAACCTTCGTTCAGATACGGGATGACGTCGTATGCAGCGGTGGCGAGGTTGTGGCCCGGGGAAGAAGGATTACGTCCGAGCAGCTGGCCCCGAGGATGCAGCTGGCCCGGGACAACCTGTCCCTTCAACTGTGTGATTTCGTTGACAACACGCTGTCTTTTGCCCGTTGTGAGAAGACCCTATTGCTGGAGCAGCCCCAGCTGCCGACCCTCGAGGTGGATGCGGTGGACAGACCCGCCCTCGTGGTGGTGCGGGGTCGAAATTACCGCGAGGACATGCGTGCGATTCGCACCTACGTAACCGAGCAGAACCCAGTGGTGATCGCCGTAGATGGAGCCGCAGACGCGGTGGTTGAGGCTGGCTGGAATCCTGATATCTTGCTCGGGGACATGGACAGCGTGAGCGACAATACCCTTGAAGGTCTCTCGAGGCGGGGCTGCCAGATCATCGTTCACGCTTACCCCGATGGCTCTGCGCCGGGGAAAGAGAGGCTGGATGCGCTGGGGCTCGGGTGTGATGTGTTCTCCGTGCACGGGACCAGTGAGGATGCGGCTCTGCTCCTTGCGGATCAGATGGGCGCGGACTTGATTGTCGCCGTGGGCACCCACACCGACCCCGTTGAATTCCTCGAAAAGGGGAGAGCGGGGATGGCGAGTACCATGCTGGTCCGGCTGCGCGTCGGGGGTAAGCTGGTCGATGCCAAGGGAGTGAGCAAGCTCTACCGCGTTCATCCCAGGCCCGGGGATATCGCCCTTCTGATGGGGGCAGGGTTGGTGCCCCTGGCCCTGATGCTGTGGCTGTCTCCAGGATTCAATGTATTGCTTCGCCTTCTCGCCTTGCATTTTCGGATGACGACGGGGGGATAGGATGGCCTTTGCAGTGGTCCCTGCTTTTAACGAGAAGCACCGCATACAGGACACGGTCAGAGCACTTCTGGGCCTTCCCTCCATCGAGGGTGTCCTGGTCGTCGATGACGGTTCGAAGGACGGCACGGCTGCAGCGGTGGCTTCGCTGGAGAACCCGAGGGTCATGTTCAGTCGCACCCGGACCAACAAGGGCAAGGGAGCTGCACTAAATCATGGGATGAATCTTCTCCTGGGACGAGACATCGACATTTTCGTCTTCTGTGATGCGGACCTGGGCACCACGGCCTGCGAGGCCCAGCGCCTGATCGAGCCGATTGCCGCGGGGCATGCGGATCTGGCCACGGCCATCTTTCCTCCGGATGGAGGGCGGGGTTTCGGAATGGTCGTCAGGCTCGCCCGATGGGGGATCAAACGGGCTACGGGGCAGGTTGTCCGAGCGCCTCTTTCGGGTCAGCGAGCCTTCACCGCCCCCGTCTGGGAGGCAGTAGGGCCCTGTGTCAGGGGATTTGGCGTGGAGACGGTGTTCACTGCGAAGGCTCTCAAGGCTGGATTCCGGCTCCAGGAGGTCGAAACGGCCATGCAGCACCGGGTGACAGGGATGTCCCCCGCCCACATCCGCCACCGGGCCCGGCAGATGTGGGATGTGTTTTTGGGCCTCCTGCGTCTTTTCCTCTGTACAAGGGGGAAGGTCCGTTCCCATGACGGCTGATATCATCATGGTGTTATGTGTATCTTTGAGTTTCCACTACGTTAATCGATGGGGTGAGGCATGGGCATGGAACGCAGGATTGTACCGACAGAACACCTCCGGCTACCTGATCCCAACGTCGGTGGCCTTTCCCACGATCCTGCTCCAGGGCCTGATGCTCCTGTCCCTTGGGGGTGCTGCGGTACTTCCCGCGGCGGCGGGCCTTCTGTTCGCGGGGGTTGGGCTGTACGATGACTCGTGTGGGTGCCGGGACCTCCAGCAGCGCAGCATTAAGGGTTGGCGCGGCCACCTGGGGGCCCTGTGGGCGGGTCAGTTAACGTCAGGGGCTGTGAAGGTCTTCGTTGGAGGCGGTGGAGCCCTTCTCCTGGCCTCCCTCCTGGCGCCGGGGGCGCCCGTCTTCGTGGCCAGGGATGCCCTCGTGGTGGCCCTTTCAGCCAGCGTGGCCAATGCATTTGATGTGAGGCGTGGAAGAGCGGGTAAGATCCTACTGCTGGGCTTTGCTGCATTGATGGCATCGAACCCGGGCCCGGTCAGTATCCTCTTTGTCCTGCCAGTCCTGGTCTTCTTACTCAAAGACCTTCCCGGACAGGTGATGATGGGAGACGCAGGGGCCAACGGATGGGGGGCGATGCTGGGAGCCGCAGTGGTTGTGAGCAGCCCTCCGACCGTTCGGTGGGCCATGCTGGCTGTCCTCGTAGTACTGCAGGTTGCAGCAGAAACGGTGACCCTGAGTCGGATCATACAAAACTGCCGTGTCCTCTGCGTGCTGGACGAGATCGGGAGCTAAGGCAGTTTACCTCAGGGCTTCCAGGATTGATGCATTGTTGGTGTGCTGGCCCTTAGCATAGTCTTTCAGTAGACTCCATGAATGTCTCTTCTGATCAACACACTGTGAGGGGGCTGGATCGCTTGAAGTGGCGCGCGGCTGTTCTCATTTTTGCTATTGTGCTGGGCGTTTGCTTCAGCTTGCAATTTCTCAGCCAGAGGAATTACAGCTGGGGAGGCCTGGAGGTCAGGGTCAGAACCGCCTTCGCATTTCCCGGATCGACTCGCCTGGATGTTCCCCCCGTCGGCAGACCCACCGCGGATACGCATCCCCTGCCGTTTCGAATCGAGCTGTCCCTTCGCCAGATCGAGATGCAGTCCCTGGGCGTCATGC